>SDZZ01000579.1 GCA_004173255.1 Chitinophagaceae bacterium
GTATAAATCTTATGGTATTACCCGGCAAAGGACTGCTATGGGTAATTCCGTTCTCCAGCAAGGTATGGATAATGGCAGGGGGTATAAGTTGCGTTTCATCGATCCCCGATTGTTCCCAGACATAATTGATCTCTTTGCGAAAGCCCATGACCGACAGGTGCTGCCGGCAAAGTTCTATTTCCTTGCCTATCGGGATAAGCGTCATCTCGGAGATTTCGTTCATAATGGTAAATTCCGCTGCTAACGCTTGTATAAAGCGGGCGCCTTCTTTTGGCGATTCTTCCACCCAATCCATCATGGAGGTTAAGGTATTTCTTAAAAAATGCGGCTGGATGTTCTTCTTAATTAGTTCCAGCTGGAGCCTTGAAGAAAGCAGCAGGGCCTGCTGATGCTCCGCCTCGATCACGCTTGCGCGGATGGAAATGCAGGTAAAGCATACACAAAACGATCACCGTAAAGCTGATGAACAAGCCGAAATCATAGACCACGTACCTGTTTACCAGCGCACTGACCAATAGGCCGGCCAGTACGATAAAACCACCTTTTTCTTTTTGTCTGATACCGTTCAGCACGACGATAAAAGCGGCTATCAACATGGCCAGGCTATACAAACGGGCGGTAAGATCATAATGCCTGTAGTTAAACCCGTACAGTAATATCAGCGTCAGCGACAGTATGGCCATTAGCCAGCCGCCGTTTTTAAACTTAAACTGGATCATAAAATACCAGGGAACCAGCAGCGCGTTGGCAAATGTCAGCCAGTCGATGATCTCCAGCCGGATAAAAAATTCGGGATAAGGGATCAGCACATGAAACTTCAGGTATTCCATCACCAGCAGGGCGAAAAACAGCAGGCATGTGGTCCCGAAGATCAGAATGTCCTTTGGCCTGCGTTTGCTGTTGAGATATAAAAAGAAGTAGTAGATCGCCGCAATGAGAAAGGCCCCGGCCATCAGGTTCATATAGGACATGGTGATCAGCGGCCGCGTCAATAGCTTTGTGTAACTGTCAACTTTAAAGCCGATGCTTCGCTGCACGGCAGGCAAATAGGATTGCGAACTGCGCATAGCCACCGTATGTAAACCTGGCGTGAAAAGACTGTCCGGGATCTGGTAAACACTACTCTCCGTACCGGGCTGTTCCGGTTTACCGTTCTGCGGTAATTTCCCGTTACTGCCGATCAGCACGCCATCCCAGTAAACCTCGAACGCGCCAAAGGCTTCAACCTGTAGCCCCAGCTGGCGGCGTGCAGGGGAGACGGCGCGGACATGAAAATGCGTACGCGACCAGAAGGTCCGGTAGCCGGTGTTTCCGCGACTCCTCAGCCAGTCTTTTTCGTTAAGGTCTCTGGCCGCCCAGGAAAGATCATCGCCGATGCGGTAAACCGGCACGGGTTCTTCTTCCAGGATGACCCGCAGATCGTGTGAAGCCGGTAGGAATACCAGCAGCAGCAAGATAACCAGGGTCTGATACATAGGGTAAAGATACTGGTAAAACAGGAACAGCAATAACCGTTTGAAAGGTGTTAGCGCCGTTCACAGGTATTTTACCGCTGCTGTCGGCGCAGGTCGCTAACCTTGCGCCATGAAAACAATCCTTTTGTCGCTTATCGGGCTTTTTATGACCATTCCGGTCTTTGCGCAGCAAGCGCAGGTTTCCGGGATGATCAAAGGGGAAAACACCGGACAGGTGATGCCTTATGTAATTGTTGCGCTGAAAGATTCGACCGCTAATATGGTTGCAACTGTTATAACCGATGCGAAAGGCATGTTCAAGCTTGAAAAGCTTCCGGCAGGTGATTTAAACATCACTTATAGCTTTATGGGTTTTCAGTCGAAAACGGAATCGATACACCTCAGCGCCGGGGGGATATTAAAACTGGAAACGGTTTTATTGACACCTGATCAAAAGCTATTGAATGAAGTGTCAGTAACTGCCCAGCGGGCCTCAATCAGTCTTAAACTGGACAAAAAAGTTTTTGAGGTCGGCAGAGATGTCCTTTCCCAATCCGGTGCAGTGACCGACCTGCTGAATATTGTTCCTTCGGTCAGTGTCAGTCCGGGCGGCGCGATCAGCCTGCGCGGTAACAGTAATGTACTGGTCCTTATTGACGGCAGACCTACCGGATTGACCCAAGGCAATGCACTGGAACAGGTACCCGCCGACCAGGTAGAACGTGTCGAAGTGATCACCAAACCATCATCCAGGTATGATGCCGCTGGTTCAGCGGGTATTATCAACATCATTCTGAAGAAGAATAAGAAAGCGGGCTTCAACGGACAACTGCGTATCGCAGGCGGCGTCCCTAACGAAACCCGCATCAGTCCCAGCCTGAACTATAAATCGAATAAGCTTAACCTGTTTGCCACCTATGGCCTGCGCTTGTCGGACTATGTGGGGCTATACACGATGCAAC
>SDZZ01000120.1 GCA_004173255.1 Chitinophagaceae bacterium
AGCTGTATAAATTCCCTGCTCACCACTTCATCATCGACGCTGTGCACCAGGAAATCGGCACCGGCTTCCACCGCCAGCTGGGCAGAAATCCGTTGCGTAGCGTGCACTGCCACGCGCATATTAAGTTTGTGTGCCTGGTCGATAGCAGCCTGCACCAATGGCAGGGTCGATCTTGCCGCTTTCTCGGTATCGGTTCCCTGTACGATGTACCAGATTTTTACAAAGTCGGCACCGGCCGTTTGCTGGTCGTGTACCTGCATCCGTACACTGTCGGTCGTAGTCATCAGTACGAAGGCTGCATCATCCTGTGCGAGGTCCCTGAAAGCCGGCGGCACATAGGTAGTCAGGAGCGGTCCAGTCATCGAGATAATCGGTGCGTAAGTTTTTGTGGCAAACGTATCGCGTTGTTTCAACAGGTTCCTGCTGGCTCCCACATCTATCACGGAAGTAATGCCTGCGCTGGTATACATACGGAGCAACTGTTCCATGTGCTGGTGCGTCCACCGGATCTCTTCACTGTAGGGGCGGATTTTGCGAAGGTCTATGGCGTCGGGTCTTGCGTGCAGGCCGCCGTCCTGGAAAAAATGCACGTGTGCATCGACCAGACCGGGCATCAGGTATTTGCCGGTACCATCCACTACACTGGTACCTTCGGGTAGTTTGTAAGTTCGTTTATCAACCGAGATGATTTTACCATCCATGACCAGCACGTTATAGCCCGGCAGGATTTTTTTATTTTCCACGTCGATCACCTGTACATTTTTAATAAATACCTGGGCATTGGTGAGCGAACAGGCGAGGAGCAGGGAAAACAGGAGGAAACGCGTAATCATGACAGCACTGTTGGTTCTTCCGAAGATAATGAATTCCGTTACCGGATCGGTGGTAGGATTCCTTCCCCCCACTACCGGATCAATGTTATGGCTCCTTTCCTGGTTACCCGATCATTGTCAGGATTACTTCCGCCATTACCCGATCATTGATACGATTACTTCCGCCATTACCGGATCAATGTTACGGTTCCTTTCTTCGTTACCGGAGTGCGGTTGTTGGGGTCGCGGTATTGCAATACCCAAACGTACACATCGGCTGGTGCATCATACACACCCATTTTACCATTCCAGCCCGCACCAGCGGTACGGGTGGCGAATACCTTGTTTCCATAACGGTTAAATACAGCAAAGTTGAAATCAGTCGCAGTACATTCAGTCGCCACTGCAAACCGGTCGTTCTTTCCGTCATTGTTTGGTGTAAAGGCGGACGGCACAAACACATCACAGGGGCACTCCTTGAAAGTGACGGTGAAATTTTTATTGTCGGACGAACAGGCATTGTAAGCCTTCAGCGAATAAGTACCTTCCTCTTCAATGACACGGGTTGGATAAATGAGTCCGTTCTCCCATTGGTAGGTTTCGGCTCCGCGAATGCTGGCATCAATCGTCCAGTTGGCCCCAACGCACAGCATCGTGTCTTTCAACAGCGCGGGTATTTTCACGATGGGGTCGGGATCGACAGACACGTTCACCATCGCCGTATCAGTAATACAATTTTTATAAATAACCGCGGTAACCGCATAGATGCCGGTTGAAGAATAGGTATGTGAAGGGGCGACGTCGGTCGACAGGTTGGCTGCACCGGACGTAGCATCGCCAAAATCCCAGCGCACCGAATCAATCCCGTTATAGATAAGGGAAAAACTGGTGGGTAATCCAAGGCAGGTTTTCTTTTTTACCAGCACTGCATTTTCCCGGAGGGAAAAGCTAGACGAACGGATCTGGCTGATGTTTACAAACCCATACACTTCGCCGATATCAATTCCCCGGCGCAGGTAGAAGCATTGTTCGCGGGCGCCATCCGGTTCGGTAATTACGTTCATTGTTTTATCAAGGTCCGTAGCCGACAGTACACGCATGCTCACATAAATCCTTCCGTCAGGCCCCAGCTGCAGGGTCCGGTTAATGGTAAAACAGCTTCGCGGACAACCGCCACGATCGGGAAATTGATTGACCTGGTATCGGCTTGCTTCAATGGCCGCCTGGTCTGCCGCCTGAAGGTCGTACTGGAATACATTGTGCAATTCAACACCCGTTGCCTCCGGACCTTCCATTTCCCGGATGTATGATGCGGCATACAACTTTTTACCTGACGGCGAAAATTCCGCATCGAGCAGGATTTCGGGAGAGGGCATGGTGATGAACGTTGCATTTGAAAAAATGCCGGTTGAATTATT
The DNA here is from genome assembly GCA_004173255.1 of Chitinophagaceae bacterium. Classification (GTDB taxonomy): domain Bacteria; phylum Bacteroidota; class Bacteroidia; order Chitinophagales; family Chitinophagaceae; genus JBEVJC01. Next base: position 2,231 of record SDZZ01000120.1, read on the forward strand.
GAAGTCCATCAGCAGGATTTTTCCTTCCGATACCATGGGAAGTAAAGCCTGTTCACCCGAAACCGAAAACTTGATATTGCTGAAACCCGCATTGGTGCTGGTCCCCGGGGGAAGCGGAGATGTGACCGGAACGTTGCTGATACCCGCGGGTGAAACGAGAAAGGATTTAAAAACGTTGTCCGACACAGTTGTAATCCAGGTGTCACGCTGGTTGCAATGGGCAGTACCCGCCAGCAGGAACGCTGCATTGGCGCTGAGGTCCTGGTAGTAATTGGTAGCGGTCAGTGGTGAAGGATAAACAATTGAGCCGTTGCCATTATCTCCGTTGGTATTGAGCGTCATAACGACTAAATGATTGTTCAACGGGCTGGTGCCTGTTCCGGTGCTGAAAAGATAAACAATGGAATCGTTACCTGGCGCAGGGCAGAACAGCGGCAACTTCTTATCATACAAGAACCATGGCCAGCGCGCTCCGGTCCGGGGCACAGGTTTTTGATTTTTGTTCCACAACTCCGTACCATCAGTCATGAACAGCAGGTTACCGTTTTTATCGCAGATAGTACTGGTGAAATAAGGCGGCTCTGTTGCCTCAGTCAGTTTGTTCTGCAACCTGGTGGCCGGCACAGTATTGAAATTGATGCCGCCGTGGTTACCAAAGAACCACCGGTTGTTGGTCCGCTGGCCCTGTGCAGCCGGAACCAGGGTCAGCCACGTAAACAACAACACTAATGTATGAGATCCGATTTTATTCATCCGGGCGCAAAATAGTGGATAATGCACTCAAAAACCGGGCTGAAGTGCGGGCGGTTATGTCATCTGGAATAATTTGTCAGAATGCTTTTTTTGGACGATCAGGCCCACCGGTAAAATAACCCGTGAAAGAGATAGGATCTTTATTCAGCTGAACCACCTGGACAGTTGCACGGCCGTTTTCGAAAGCGGTAATCCGGATGTTCGCCACACCAGCGGCATCTTTCGGGGTGATGGTTATTTCGTAGCGGCCTTTCTTTTTTGCGACTGACTGGTAGTTAAAGTCAGTCGAAGAAAATTTAATGCCCCCGTCGGTCGGGTTAATGGGGGCCGTGTATGCCCTCCCGAAATAAGGAAGGAAAGCTGATACGGTGTCTGGCGTAATGGTGAGGTCGTATTGCGAGGTCAGCTGGCGAACACCACCACGCTGTGGATTGACCTGCTGGGCAATGAACACAAAATTCTTTTCTTCAAGGAACCGTTTGTTCTCCGATGCGTCCTTTGTCTGTGCCATTGCCTGCACTGACATCAGCAGCAGGGCACCGATAGATAAAATAATAGATCTGGACATATAAATCGTTTGTAAGAGCAGCCCATAAAATGTGCCACAGACAATAGTCCCGCAGGTTTGGCAGCTCCCAGGGCAGCTAATTAGCAAAACCTTATCAGGGCACCGCACCGCCGTGTAAGATTCAGGAATGATCATTGCTTGTTAAGAAAAAAAACTATGCGAGTCGTTGTGTCTGCGGCAACTGTATCACTTCTTCTTTGTGCCGGTGTTGTAAAAGCCCAGCTCAAAGGGTTTGGATTTGGTCCGTACGTTGAACGCGGATGGCCGGCAGGCAATAGTTCCACCACGTTGAAAACCGGGCTGGGTGCTGGTTTTTCAGCCGATATCAAATTACCCGCAAAACTTGGCCTTACCGGTTCAGTTGGCTTCCTGCATTTTGGCGGCCGGGACGTGAATACGGAAAACGGGGTGGTGAAGTCTCCGGCAGTCAACGCGTTTCCGCTGCGGGCCGGACTGAAGTTCAGGCCCATCCCATTGCTCTATTTTAAAATGGAAGCCGGTACGGCAAAATACACCAGGGGCGGGGAGTCGGCCTTTATACTTTCCCCGGGTATCGGCATTCGCGTCCTGGGCATAGACCTGCAGGGAAAATATGAACGCTGGTATGATGCACCGGGCACCAGGTTCTGGGGTATCAGGGCAGGGTTGAACTTATAACTCACCCCATAGCTCCAGGGCCAGCTCACCTCACCAATGTGACGGTCCCTTTCACAAATATTTTTTTATCGCCTTGTTTACCGCTGATACGGAACACATAAACGCCAGCCGGCAGTGGTTGTCCAAGCTGCGTGCCATCCCATCCTTTACTGCTGTCTTTTGTGGTAAAGACTTTGCCTCCCCAGCGGTTGAAAATGCTGAAGTCGTCGAGGTTTATGCCGGTGCCGTCGGGGATCCGGAACAGGTCATTGATGCCATCATTGTTTGGCGTAAAGGCGGTGGGGATAAACAGGTCAGTAAAGATTTTTACAGCAACCGATTTGGATGACGTGCAGCCAAAGGGCGTGCCCGCCTCAATGCTGAAAACCACATCCTGGGTCAGGGGTCTTGTGGTCGGGTTCAGTACGGTGGTAGTCAGCAACAGGTCCGCAGGCGACCAGGTATATGAAGATGATGCGGGAGAAACATTCACATTCAGCGATGCACTGTTACCCGGGCTTATAAAGATTTCCTCCTTATCCGCAGTAAGAACTGGTTTGGGATGGACGGTCATTTGAACAATGTTTGAAACAGGATTACCCGGTGAACAGGCCCCCATGCCAGGTACAAGGCGGCAACTGATTTTATCTGCATCACGGAAGGTTCCACTCAGCACGGGGCCATTTGCACCGGCCAGGTCAGCCCCATTCACCATCCAGCTGAAAGCCGCGCCGGTACCGGCATTCAGCGCCGTGGCATTAAACCGGGCAGTGTCTCCCGCGCAAAGTTCATTGTCATCCGCCGTTATGCTGATGGATGCGGGCGCCGCATTATTAATGCTCACTACCAGGCCATCCGAAACTGCATCTGCAGGAACCAGGCAACCCGCAGGCACGGTGGCGGCCACATGACAACTGATGACATCCCCATCGGCCAGGGAATTGCTGGTAAACACCTGCGTGCTTCCGCCAACATTGATGCCATTGACCATCCACTGGTAAATGGGCGAATACGGGCCAAGGTTGTTAGAGGCTTCAAAGCTGGCACTTTCCCCGGCACAATAAACACCTGCAGAGGATACGATGGTTACTGTTGGCACCGATGCAGGGTATACCGGGATACTGAGGGTGTTGGATGTTACCGTTCCGGATGGAGTTGCGCATTGTACGTCCGATCGTAGCAGGCAGGTAACGACCGGTGTACCGACAGTCGAAGAAATTTGCAGTGTGGGCTGATTGCCGCCAGTATTTACCCCATCAACTTTCCATTGATACTCCGGCGATGAACCGCCGTTGGTGATGGTGGCTGAAAAATCAAGCGTCCCATTATCACAACCAAAGCTGGTAAGTGACGTAATGGTTATTGTTGGTGTAACGGCCGGCAAGCGTGTTACCGGCAGCGCATTACTGATCACTGTTACGTCTGCGCCACAACCTGAACCCGTGGTCATTTCGCAGGTGACCACCTGGCCGTCGGCCAGGTTGGAAATTGCAAAGTCCGGACTGTTACTTCCATTGTTTACGTTATCCACTTTCCACTGGTAGCTGGTGGTGCCGGAGGTGTTGGTGGCAACTGCGGTGAATTCGACCAGTGTGCCGGCACAGGGACTGTTGGATGTGGCTGATATCAGCAGGGTGGGCGCCGAAGGCGGGGGAGCAGCACCGGGTGTCACTTTGCGGATGCGGTTATTACTCTGGTCAGAAATATAGTAATTGCCGGCTGCATCAAAACGTACTTTGTGCGGATCGTTCAAAAACACGCAGGCAGAATTAGCAATGAGGCCGTCGCCGCCGAAACCGCGTACACCATGCCCTGCAACGGTTGTGATTACGCCGGTACTGATATCGACCATGCGGATAACCTGGTTATCCCGGTCAGCAATATAAACATTGCCGGTTCCGGGTTCAATGCCAACACCGGTGGGGCCTTGCAGGTAAGCAGCGGTGGCTGCCGATCCATCACCGACATATCCTGCATTGCCGCTACCTGCCATAGTGGAGATGGTACCGTTTGCCGCTACCAGCCTGATTCGGTGGGCGAGTGCATCGGCTATAAAGAGTTCGCCCCCTGGCGCCAGCGCAAGTCCCGAGGGATACTGGAAAGATGCGTCCAGGGCATTGCCTCCATCACCTGCAGTGGTATTGTTCCCATTGCCGGCAAACTGGTCAATCATACCAGTGGCCACATCGAGCCGTACCACGTAAGGAGAAGGCACAGTAACCAGGTAAACAGACTCGCCGTTTTTACCCATGGCCAGTGCCTGGGGAATCAGGATGCGTACACTGGTGGCCACTGCCGAACCACCGTTGTATGGAATGGCCCCGCGGCCGATCACGGTAGTGATGATACCTGTTACGCCGTCTATCCGGCGTACGCAATAGTTCATCATGTCACAGAAGTAAACATTACCCGCATCGTCAACCACCAGGTCGCCCGGACTCTCCAAACGCGCGTTGATTGCCGGTCCGTTATCGCCGGAGTAACCCTGTGTACCATTTCCCGCAACAGTGGTAACCACGCCGGTGCTGAGATTTACCTTGCGGATCCGGAAATTATAAAAATCAGAGATGTAAAGGGTATTGCCTGGTCCGGGTGCCACACTGATGGGGTTGGAGAAACGGGCATTCAGTGCCGGGCCACCATCACCGGAAAAACCCGCAGTACTGCCGGCCACCGTGGAGATTACCTGTGACCACGCCGGCACGCACCAGCACAACACCACGAGCAGGCTCGAGAGGTTCCGGAACCGGCAGCGCAAATAGGCGAACGTTGGTTTCATCACCTGACTAAATTAAGCATTCCCGATACACGATTCGTCCGGTAGGGGTTAAAATGCTTTCTTTTCAGTTGCTGCTTTTTTTATCACGATCTTTTGCGTGTGGTCGGACATCACCTCATCGAAAAACTTTTTAACCGCGGCATAATCTGCCGCAGGTATATGGTGTTCCCGCAGGATCAGGGTGCTGAAAACCGAAACTTCGTTGGTGGCCTGGTCGTACCGGTACTCCACTTCATACAGGGAGTGGGGAGCTTCCAGTTTTTTGAGTTTGGGTAATACATCCATGGTACTTCCTGCAGGTAACTGGTACACGGTGGTATCCCTTTTTTCAAACGGGTAATCAAAATAATAATCCAGTTTCCGGTTCTCGGATTTAGGAAGTTTTTCCGTCCAGATTTTTTGCATCCGGTGATTGATAAATAATTTATCACCCGATATAAATTCAGGCACCTTACTGATTGCCAGTTTCAGCGAGCTGCCGTGTTTACCTTCCTTTACAAAGACAAAATCGTCGGGTTGTTTATAACCGAGGTAATTTACAAGCAGGCGTTTCTGGTCGTCTTTATTGTATTTATAAAGGTCCGACATCAGCTCGGAGTAGTGCCCCCTGGTATGGTACCTGGTGGTGGTAATTGCCGACAGGTCATCGTCCATTTTGATGATGCTGTGGCTGCCGATGTAATTGGATGTATAATTTGTTTTGGGTGTAGCTACCAGGAAGCCACCCTGCTCGTTGACAACAACCGCAAAACGGTTTTCGGTCGACGTTTCCAGTTCACCAAATTCGGCGGTTGAACTGGTACACTCGAGCCACACGGAATCCTTCGCCACAGGCACACACAGGATCACGTGATTGAAGACGTTGGCTGGGAATTGCGGGTCGGCCGGTTCGCCGTTGGTTTCCCGGTTAATCACCGACAGGTAACTTTTAACCCCGACAGCCGAGAGCGCTGCTTTTGTAAAGTTGCTCAGTGCCTTGCAATCGCCATACTTTTGTTTGTCTGTAAATGCAGCCGACATGGGACGGAAACCGCCAACACCCAGCTGGATACTTACAAAACGGAAATTATCCTGCAGGTACTGGTAAATCCGTTTTACTTTTTCCCGGTCATCCGCTGCGCCTTTTACCAGGTTGCGGAAAAACTCCTCCCGTTCGGGTGAAAGTCTGTCCAGCCCTGCGCACAACTCATAATACCATTTACCGAAATTCTGCCAGCTGCTGAAGTCACCTTTGTAACCACCATAGGAAAACTGGTCCGCGACTACGGTGATGTGTGGTACGCTGCCGCCGGATGAACTGCCGTCTTCATACTGGTAGGGGGGAAGGCTGCTGACTGCCCAGCGATAAATTTTCGAGTTTCCTTCGGTGGTGGTGGTCGGACGGATATCAGTCTGCACCGGTTTGAAACGAAGGTTAATTTCAGCCGGGGCTGTGATGGTGTAGTCTGACGCCATCACACCGGTTTTCCCTTTTACAAAATAATAATCAGGCAGGAAAAAAGTGCCTTTGTATTTCACTTCATAGTTTACTTCGATAGTGATCGGGTAGGTGGCAGTCTGCACCCGGTACCAGGTTACATATCCATCGTCGATAAGACCCTCACCGAAACTTTCGGTGACCATGTCTTTCTTTTTGTATTTACCAACCTGCCTGCCATTTGCGTCGTATACTTTCAGTTCTGCATCAGCCAGCACTCGTTGTGAATTGGTTGACTCGTAAAAAGTAAGGCCGCTGCGTCCGTTCTCATTGAGCACGGTGTAAATGCGGTGCACTTTGTACACCGATTTATCCAGGCTTTCGATGTTGAGGGTGATATTTTCGGAATGCACCACTATTTCTGCATTGGCCTTCACCACATCGGGCACCGATGCCATCGAGTACAGGCTGCTCTGCGAGCGGGCAGGCACTACCGAACCGATCAGCAAACAGAGGGCAACAACTTTTTTCAAGTTTGCTTTCATTATGCTTTTACTTTTTTGCGGATCACGAATTGTTCATTCAGCAATTCCTGCAGCTGTTTGTAAAAAGCCTGCATTTCCTCGTATTGGGTAGCGGGATAAACGGGCTTTTTAAATTCCAGCTGAACCCGCGTCATCAGCACGTTTTGCGATACCTGGCACATCCTGGAAATGCTGATACTGGTATCGGACATAATCATCCGCACATTTTTTGGAAGGGCATCCAGTTCGTACCCTTCAGGCAGGGTGAAATTACCCACGATGGTATAACTCTGGTTGGTACCAAAGAATACATCGGAAAAACGGGTGTCGGCAACAAACGGGTTTTTCTCCAGCCCGGAAAGTATATTGGCAGAGAAGTACTGGTATTCGCCGGTGGTATTCAGGTCCTGGTTAAATTTAAAATTCTGTACCAGCGGAAGGCTGTCACTGTCGAGGTTTTCAAAATTGACCTCGTCGATATTGATCCCTGGATTGGATGCAGTAACAAATTGTTCCAGGTACTTTTCCTTACCGGCCTTTGCCACCACCGACTTGTCCAGCCTCGCATAATCGAAACTCGACACACTCACTTCCCCGTTCATCTTGCCACTTTCGTTGATCAGTCCGCGGATGACCACTACGTTCCTGGATGGATGTACATCAAACAGGGTTTTCCAGCCCCATTCATATGTTTCGATTTTATCAATGACCAGTGCTTCTGTCAGCAGGACCGATGGAGGCACGAGGTGGATCGGCGTTGTTTTGTCGGTGGCATCCAAGACATAGTTTTTGCCATCAAGGTCTACATACGCCAGTACTTTATTAAACTGGTAGTAGCCCGGTGACCAGTAGGTACCGGCATCCATGGAGTTTACCACCCCATTGGCGTGGGTGCTTACCAGGATCGGGCGTACAGTAAGACCTGCATCCTTGAGAAGGTTGATAAGGATCAGGTTGATTTCACCGGCAGTTCCTTTTTTGTCTTTCCAGGCCGACTTCACACCATCGAGCGCCCAGATCCCAAAGTATTCGTTCCACTGCATGTTGGACTGCACATAGTTGTAAACCGCCTTCATGCGGTCGTATGGCTCAGGAAGGCCCTTCAATTTAAGATCGAGGTCCGCCGTACGGGGGATATTCTTTTTTACCTGCACACCAAAGTCTTCGTCTTCCATCAGGAATTTAATCACCTGTACCCAGTTAGCAATATTGTTTTTCCTGAAACCATTTTCCTGGTAGGCAGTGATCTTTGTTTCAAGACGGTCGCGATAATAATCTTCATTAATAATGTATGGTTCGTCGCGGAAAGCCGGCACGTTGCTCATGGAAAAAGATTTTTCCACCCTGGTGCCGCTGTTGTTCTCTTTGCGGGTGTAATCACGCGAGCAGTAGGGAGACACATTGACTTCAATTTCCTGCGGAAAGTCGAGGCTGAAGCGGCTGTACTTTACCGGGATGGAACGCTGGAAGTACCAGTCGATGAGACCCACGCCCGACTGTTTGTATTTGTATTCGATGATAGACCCCACTTTCACTCCGGGAAAGCTGAAGACTTTTTCTGAGGTACGTTTGTCAACCTTCTTTTCGTAGATGAGTTTTTTTTCCAGTTTGGTAATTACCATATTCCCTGCCTCGTCCAGGTTATACGTCTGCGCATCGATACCCGTAATATCCTGCGTAGCCTGGTTACTGATGTAGCGCAGTTTTACATTCGCCCATTCAAGCCCTTTATCATTGAGGATTTTGATCCGCACCCGGCGTCTCATTTCAATACCGCTTCCGAAAAGATAGGTGAGCTCTCCGTTATCGACCAGCACAAAGGCTTCCGCCTTTTCATCATAGTCACACTTTTTCATTTCGAGGTCGGACTTTTCAATTTTGCCGAAGGCGGGGAGATCAGGCTCTTTTGATTTCTGGGCAAAGAGGCAGGCAGAAAGCAACAGCAACGTTGCAAGCGAAGTCAGCTTTTTCATTTGGTGGTTGTAGCGGTTAGGAAAGGTATACCGATTGGTGAGGCCG
>SDZZ01000580.1 GCA_004173255.1 Chitinophagaceae bacterium
GATATCATCGGGGCAAACATCCTTGCTATCAAAGCCAGCCCCGAGATGGCCCGTGCCCTTGAAACCGAAACCCGGGAACAACTGCAACAGGAAGCGGACCAGGCGATCTACGAACGCCGGAATTTTGCAGTTGAACAGGAACGAAGGATCAGGGAATCGGAACTGAACACGGAGATTGCCGTTGAGCAAAAACAAAAACAGATTGCTGAAAAGCGCATGGAGACTGACGTCCAGCGGTCAGAGAATGAACGGAAACTCCGCGAAATGCAGCTGGAAGCAGATATATCAGTGGAGAACCAGCGCAAACAACTGATCGAACAGAAAACAGCGAATGACAAGATTGAAGCAGAAACGCAGGGATATGTGATTGAGACCACCCTGAAGCCGTATCGCGATCTCGACTGGAAAGTGCTGACTGCTTTGAATAACAACCCCGATCCGAAGTTTAATATTTCGCTTGCCTTCCGTGAACTGGCCGGTAATGCCGGCAAAATCGGCAACCTGAATATCAGCCCGGATTTACTGGATTCGATGCTCAAGGGAAACAGGGATGAACGGGGGTAAATGTACCGCCCACCGACTCGTATAGTTTAACTGCCGGCTTTTTTGTGGAAAGAAATGATCCGTGCGTCTACATCCCAAACCATCAACCTGAAACTATGAGGCAGACCACTTCCACTTGCAGCCGTCGGTTACATGTCACGCGCCCCAACAACGTGGCCCTGCTACCAAAGGACACCAACCGTTGGTTACCCACTTGCATCGTTGGACTGTTGATGTTAGCGAGCATCCAGGCATCCGCCTGTTTCAATTATTATGTGGTGGACGAGAATGGTAATGGCCATGTTCATCATGAGCACCCGCCCCGCTGGGGCAGTTCCGATTTCGAGGCTGCAAAAAAAGAGCTTGTGTATTACGAGCACGAGATCCCTTTACAGGAAGAGAAATGGAAGCCGATGTATCTTTCGAATTATTCGATAGCGCTGGCGAAAGTAGGGAGGTACAGCGAGGCCCAACAAATACTGGAACAATTAAGAAGAGCGCTGCCCGACGAATACAGGATCGCTGCGAACCTTGCGGTGGTTTATGAATTGAACGGTGAATTGGACCAGGCATTGGCGATGCTGGATCGCGCATTGAAACTGGACCCTGATTCCCATCATTCCAGTGAATGGATCCATAAACAAATACTCCAGGGCGCTATAACACTCAGGGATTCGGGCGCCGACCTGCAGTCAACGAAAATACTAACATTCCCTGCCGATCAGGAATCCATCCACAGCATACCGCATCATGTAGTGTACCAATTGCAGGAGCGTGTGCCACTGACCACCTCTCCGAACCAGTATTTCAGTAAGGTACTGGAGGAAATTGCCGATTACTACCGTGTTACGATTTCGCTGGAGTGGGCCATGGAACTATATTCCGGCGCACTTGGTTATTCCGCCGATACTACCGTGAACGAACGGCTTTGGTCAAAACTCGAAACTGCGCAGGCGAAACTTGCAGTATATCATGGAAAGATTCCAAAAAAGACCAGGGATGTGCTCCGCGATTTTTCCAAACCTGACTGGAAGGATAAAGTGGACCAGCGGATCGCCAGGTTGCGCAGTCGTAAACCGGAAAAGTATATGGGACAGGTGAGAACTGATTTTACTCCACCCAAACCGGAGGAACGCACCCCGGCTGCGAACTGGAGATAGCTGCTTGTCAAAAGCCGGATTCCATTAAAGTTTTGCTCCATGAAAAAGAAGTTCGTTTTTGTATTACTTGTTTTTATATCAGGCTCGCTTATCGCGAATGCCTGCCTCAACTATTATGGTATTGATGAAAAGGGAAGGTCCCATGACCTCGACGCCCATCCTCCGCACCAGATTCACATGGATTCACAGTTTTATGTGACACAGCTCATTTATACCGAAACAAAACTTACAGACGCACGGTCAACTGAAAGATTCCAGGATCTTTCCGACTACGCCGCTTTGCTGATCAGGCTTGGCCGTGTTGAAGAGGCTACACCACTGCTCGAAGGTTTGCTGGCCGATCGGCCGCAGGAGTACCAGGTAATAGCCAACCTGGCCGTAGCTTACGAATTGGAGGGGTATCCCGAAGCAGCACTTGATTGCCTGGAAGAGTCCGTCAAAATCAATCCGTCCTCACACTTCGGAAGCGAATGGATTCACCGGCAAATACTCTGCGAAAAGATCAGGCAAAGGAACGGTAGTGCTGCTGGTACCGGGTCGGGAATATTGAGCGCTGCGGCTGCTGACGCTGATGTGTATTCCCGCCACCTGGGGTATCAGTTGCAGGAGCGTGTGCCACTGACCACCTCTCCGGACCAGTATTTCAGTAAGGTACTGGAGGAAATTGCCGATTACTACCGTGTTACGATTTCGCTGGAGTGGGCCATG
>SDZZ01000121.1 GCA_004173255.1 Chitinophagaceae bacterium
TGTACATATCAGGGTTTTAGAATTTTGCCACGTACGGATCCGTTCTCCAGGTAGATGGAATCCCCGGTATCACTGAAAAGTTTGCAGCTGAACCGTGCCTGGAAGATGGCCTTCGCGGCAGTGTCATCAACAGGTGTAATGATCTCGATGCGGAAACTGGTATCGGATTGCACGTGATTTTCGCTCGACCAGCTGACACCATTACCATCGACAAATCGCACATGTGCGCCTCCCTGCATGGTACTGTCGCTGAGTGCATATCTCTTATAACCCGGGGTAAACAAAGCAGCACGTTCGTCAACACCCGGGTCATGATTGAAAATGCCCATCAGGCTGATAGTGGCGCTGCCATTGGGCGCGGTCGTTTCCTCAAACACGGTTGTGCCCTCGTACACGTGGAAGGAATCGGGTGCAGGTTGTTCCGTCTTTTCGTAAACCTGGTTGCTGTAACTGGCGCCTTGGGTGGACCCGGCCGCAAACCCGATGGTCTGCCCGTTAATGGTTCCCACAAAAAAGAATGGAAGTTCCGATACCGGTGCATCCGGCTCATCAGGGCTGCAGGAAAACAGCAAAACCGACGTCAAAATAAAGAGGATCATTCTCATAGTGTGGAGCCTGCTGGACAGGCACTGCAAATTCGGGAATTTATTCCAGAATTAATATAGCGGCGGGAGTCAGGCCACCCCAATTCTTACATTTGCAGAAACACAGAATTTATGCGACGATTTGCCCTTGTACTTTTCGTATCGTTCCTTGTTCCCTTGATTTCCGGTGCCCAGAAGCCTGATCGTCCGAAGCTGGTGATCGGCATTGTGGTGGACCAGATGCGATGGGATTACCTGTACCGTTATGCCGACCGGTATGGAAAGGACGGCTTCAACCGCATGGTGAAGCAGGGATATTCCTGCGAGAATACATTTATTCCATATACTCCTACCTATACCGCAGCAGGACACACATCCGTTTATACCGGCTCAGTGCCTGCCATTAATGGAATCATCGGCAATTCCTGGTACCGGCGCGACCTGAAGCGCGGCTGGTACTGTACCGAAGATACCTCGGTAACAACGGTGGGTTCCACTTCCACTGCGGGCAAAATGTCGCCGCGGAATATGTGGACCAGTACCATTACCGACGAACTGCGGCTGGCCACCAATTTTGAAAGCAAGACTATCGGTATTGCCCTGAAAGACCGCGGTGCCATCCTGCCTGCCGGTCATGCTGCCAATGCCGCCTACTGGTTCGACAACGCATCAGGGGGCTGGATCACCAGTACTTACTATATGAAAGAGTTACCGGAATGGGTCAGGAAACTGAATGACCAGAAACTGCCCGACCAGTACCTGTCAAAAAACTGGAACACCCTATACCCCATCAGCACTTACAAACAAAGCACGGAGGACGTGAAGGACTATGAAGCAAGTATACTCGGTGAGGACAATAGCTTTCCGCACAATACCGCCACACTGACCACTAATAAATATGAGGCCTTCAGGCAGACACCCGGCGGCAACACCTATACATTTGATATGGCCCGGGCCACCATTGACGCGGAGAAAATGGGGCAGCGTGGCGCCACGGATTTCCTGACAGTAAGTTTTTCCTCGACCGATTATGTAGGCCACGCATTCGGCCCCAATTCCATCGAGGCAGAAGATACTTACCTGCGGTTTGACAGGGAGCTGGGTGAATTTTTTAAATACCTTGATACAAAGATCGGCGCCGGACAGTATCTCGTATTCCTGACCGCCGACCACGGTGTTGCGCATGTACCAGGTTTCCTGGAAGAACATAACATGCCCGGTGGTACGGCCGATGATGCCGTAATCCAGAAGTGGATCAATACCAGCGCGCAGAAAAAATATGGTATTGCAAAAGCAATTGAGACGGTTGGCAATTACCAGTTGTACCTGAATTATGCAGCACTTGATTCGGCAAAGATTCCGGTGGCTGATTTCAAACTCTGGGCCCTGGGCGAACTGAAATCACATCCGGCTATCATGTCGGCATATGACCTTACCAGCCTGGCCGCTGCTACCGTCAATGCTAAAATCAGGGAGCGCATCACCAATGGCTTCAATTACAAGCTTAGTGGTGATATCCAGTTTATTTTTATGCCTGGTTTTTTTGATGGTTCCAATAAAGGCACCACCCATGGTACCTGGAATCCCTACGATGCCCATATACCGCTGGTATGGTATGGGTGGAAAATCAAACCAGGTAAAACGAACCGGGAAACTTATATGACCGATATTGCAGCTACGGTTGCTGCCCTGCTTCGCATCCAGATGCCAAATGGCTGTGTCGGGAATGTGATAGAGGAAATCACCCGCTAATCAAACCCCTTCTTCATTCAAAACTGTATAACATGGAACTCAGGGAACTTTTTGAAAAAGCCGCCAGCGAAAGCAAATCATTACCGGACAAGCCTTCCAACGAAGTGCTCCTCCAGCTGTACTCCCTTTACAAGCAGGGCACCGAAGGAGACGTGAACACCGAAGCTCCTTCCAACCCATTCGATTTTGTCAATAAGGCCAAGTACAATGCCTGGTCCGAACTCCAGGGCAAGTCGAAGGAAGAAGCCATGCAGCAATACATCGACCTGGTTGAAAAACTGAAAAGCTGACCAGCTCCTCCGGGCCACATTCACATACTGATGAATAAAAAAAGGGGTGTCCATGCAGGACACCCCTTTTCTGAATTATATATTGTCGCGAACGAATCCGAACCATTCCTCAGTAAACCATTGTTCCCGTGAACTGTACTAACCACAGAAGCAAAACAATTGTTTTTTGCGCTCTACGTATCTTTCCAGGGAGACAATTAATTCTGGCTCTGGTTCAAATTCCTGAAGTCTACACTAACCAATTTCGAAACCCCCGGTTCCTGCATGGTCACCCCGTAAATCACATCCACGGTACTCATCGTTGTCTTGTTATGCGTCACAATGATAAACTGCGAGTTGTCGCTGAACTGCCGGATCATGTTGGTAAACTTGCCCACGTTCGCGTCATCGAGTGGTGCATCCACCTCGTCGAGAATACAGAACGGCGCCGGTTTGATCAGGTAGATCGCAAAGAGCAACGCTGTTGCTGTGAGTGTCCTTTCTCCCCCGCTTAATTGGGTCAGTGAAGTAGGACGTTTGCCTTTCGGGCGGGCAATCACCTCAATACCGGTCTCGGCGAGGTTTTCCGGGTTATCAAGTACCAGGTCACAATGATCGTCTTCGGTAAACAGGGTCTTGAACACCTTATGGAAATTTTCCCTTACCAGGTTAAATGTATCCAGGAATTTCTGGTTGGCAGTGGCTTCCACTTCCTCGATTGTTTTTAAAAGGCTGTCCTTGGCATTGACCAGATCCGTCTTTTGTTCCACAATGAACTCGTACCGTTTTTTCATTTCGGTAAACGCTTCAATAGCCGTGGGGTTTACTTCGCCCAGGTTTTCAAGGCGTTTCTTCATGCGGTCGGCCTTCTCCTGCAACTCTTCGAGCGTTACCTCCCCCGTGCGCTCCTGGTCAAGTATATCTTCCAGTTTGATCCTGAATTCCACATCCAGCCGTTCTTTCGTACCCGCCAGCTGCAGTTTGAGTTCGTTCAGTTTATCCTTGATGGCTGCCAGCAGGTGTTCGATCTGCTCTTTCTCCTTCACCTTTTGACGCAGTCCTGATTCTTTTTCGCTCAGCTGGTTGCGCACATTATAGTATGCCTGGTCCGCTTCATTCAATGCTGATTCTTCCGTTGCACGGTTCTTCATCATTTCCACCAGGCCTTCCTCAATGTCCATCAGTGAACCGGCTGATTGTTCAATATTCATTTTTGTATCCGACAGGCTGGCGGTATTGCTTTCAATCTGCTGGGTCAGGTCATTCAGCTGGTTGCTCTTGAATTCCAGTTCCTGTTTCAGTCCGGCGATCTTGCTCTGTTGCCTTGTCACCTGCAGGTTAAATTCATTGTACTGACGGCTCGAATCGTTGTAAGCCGCTTCTTCCTGCTTGAATCCGTCTTCCGCTTCATTGAGGCGGTTGGTATTCATCTGCAGTTCTTCACTGAGGGTGGCCAGTTCCTGGCGAACGCCTTCAACGGAAGACTGCGTCTGTGCCAGTTGTGAGCCCAGTTCTTCCAGGCGGTTCTGCCCCTGGCTCTGGAGCGATAACAAATTTTCCACCTTATTGTGCAGCGAGAACACCTGGTTGGTGATCTGCTGTATTTCCTTTTCTGTTTCGCGGATAGCAGACTCGCGAAGGTCTTCACTGAAAGCCACTACTTCATTGTGACGCGCCTGGATGGAGGCACGGAGTTTCTCTACCACCCCGTCCTGTGTTATGATATCTTCTTCCAGTTTCTCCAGGTTTTTCACGCGGCCGATTTTCTTCCCTTCAATCAGTCCAACGCTTCCACCGGTCAGTGAATATTTACCCTTTACGTACTTGCCATTCTTTTCAATCACTACAAAACCATTGCTGTTTTGCAGCGCATCATCATTATCTGCGATGAATACATTACCCAGCAGGTGTTCGGCCAGCGCGCGGTATTTTTCATCCACTTCAATCACACTCATGGCCGGTGTGGCACCGTCCAGCTGGTGAGCTGCAGCCTGGTTTCCATTTTCGTTGATCTTGTCGAGCAGGAAAAAGTTGGCCTTCCCTTTTTTATGTTCGTCCAGCAAACGCACTGCCTGCAGGCCTTCTGCCAAACCATTCACCACATAGTAGCTCAGGTATGGTTCCAGCACATTCTCTACTGCAGTACGGAAATCTTCCTTAACATACAGGATGTCGGAAAGGATCGGTGACGTATGGCTCCATTCATTGTTGTTGTGCAGGAACTTTACGCTGTCCGGGTATCCTTCCATCGAATCGATCATGCTCTTCAGCAAGGCATGTTCGTTCTTTTTAGAATCGAGGATCCTTGTTTCCGCGGCCAGCTCATTGCGCAGTCCGTCCAGCACCGATTGTGTCTGCAGGATCTGCTCTTTTGTATTTTCCTGGTGCTGCTGTAACTGATCGAGATCAGTTTTGCGGATCTCGAGTTCTTTTTCCCTGGTTTCCAGTTCGGCCGACAGGGATTCACGCTGCTCTTCCCGTTGTGCCCGCTCGTTTTCAATCTGGTCGATTGCCCGTTGCACGTTCTGGATAGATGTATCTGCTACTGCTACTTTCTTTTCTGCTTCAAACTGGCTGCGCTGGACCTGTTGGTAGGCGCTGCGGAGCTCATTGAGTTCGGTGCGTTTCTCATCGAGTGCACGGCGCTTTACGTCAACCGTTGCGCGAAGACTTTCCAGTTGAGATGCCACACCGCTCAGCGCTTCTTCCTCTTCGCCGATCTGCAGGGTGGTAAACCCGATGCTTTCATCGATGCCTTTGATCTGACCTTCCGCTTTCTGCAGGAAGACTGTCAGGCTGGTTTCCCGTTCCTTGAGGTATTCGAGACGTTGCGCCGCCAGGTTTTTTTCATTTTCCCTGCTGCGTACTTTCTCGACCAGTTCATTGAATGCATGCTGCATCGATTGCAGCTGCCGTTCCTTTTCAATGAAGCCAAGCTTTTCCTGTTCGAGTGAAGCCTCTTCCCCCGCGATCTCTGCTTCCAGGCGGATCCGTTTGTCGGTTTCGGCTTCCTGCTGCTCGTTCAGTTCCTTATAAGTCAGGTTAAAGCCTTCGAGTGCCGCCTTGGCCAGCTCGATACTTACCTCCCGGTAGTCTTTTTTGATTTCGTGGTATTTCTCCGCTTTTTTTGCCTGGCTTTCCAGCGCCTTCAACTGGTTGTTGATTTCGAAGAGCAGGTCTTCGATGCGCGCGAGGTCCTGTTCGGTAGCATCCAGTTTTGCCTTTGCTTCTTTCTTGCGCGTTTTATAAATGGAGATACCTGCTGCCTGTTCCAGCATGCGGCGACGGCTATTGTCTTTGTCCTTAATCAGGTCATCAACCATACCCAGTTCAATGATGGCGTAGGAGTCGGTGCTGATACCTGTATCCATAAACAGGTTCTGGATATCCTTCAGGCGGCATTGCACGTCATTGAGACGGTATTCGCTTTCGCCGCTTTTATAAAATTTACGTGTTACGGTAACGGTGCTGAATTCGGTGGGAAGGAGGTTCCGCGTATTTTCAAACGTGAGGCTCACCTCTGCAAGGCCGCTCGCAGAGCGGGTTTTAGAACCATTGAACACCAGGCTGTCGAGGTTTTCACTCCGCAGCTGGCTGATCTTCTGTTCGCCTATCACCCAGCGGATACTGTCCACAATGTTCGATTTCCCACAGCCGTTGGGTCCAACGATCCCGGTGATATTATCATCGAAATTCACAATCGTTTTGTCGGCAAAGCTTTTAAAGCCCTTAATCTCCAAGCTCTTTAATCTCACGGTATATTAATTTAAGTCAGACGGCGAATATAGTTGAAGGGCACAAAAAAAACCGATTGCCCTGTGGCGTTTTATGCACAGGGGAACGCCTGGAATGTGGGAAGAAAATGTGGACCGGACTGTTGTCCCCGGCGCGCATCCCGGAAAAAAACCCGGATATCATTGTAAAATGTAACTTGCCCTTGTTTTCAGGCCATTCACTGGCCATTAATACCGAAGAGATGAGCTACCGATTACGACAAACTAATGGGACAAAGTCCGTTCGATCCGGGTTGCCGGCGCTGGTCTTCCTGCTCCTGACGATTACTGCCAGCGCCCAGCAAAATGCCGCCACACGGCGCATCGACGAGATGTTCCAGGCGGAAACCGTCACTTATTCCGTTAAAAACTACACGGACACCTCCAAGGCCACTTATTTTTTCACGAAAGCCGACAACCAGTTGCTGAAAGTCTGGTACTTCAGTACCAAACACGATACAGTCAGTTTTTTCTTTTTCAAAGACAGCGTATGTCGGGTCGACCTCGCTATTGGCAAGAAAAGGAAGGCAAGCTATTATTTTGACGGGGGAAAACTGGTCGGATTGATCAAAAACGACCTGTGGGCAAGGGATCCGGGGCGGTATGCCCTGAAGGCCGATTACCTGCTCGAGGAATCCAAACGTTTCAGGCGGCGTTACCGCTATTGATCGTTAACGCCTGCCGCACGGCATGATCAGGCTTCTTTTAACTCTTCCGGATTGGTTTGTTCTTCTGTTTCAGCCGGTGGTGCCGGCGTTTCTTCCGATGCTGCTTCGTCAGCGGCAGGGGTATTTTCAACAGCGGCAAGATTGGTAATTACCAGCTGGTAATTTTTTGCAAGGGTCAGGTTATATTGGCCTGCGCGGATGAAGGTACGGCTTGCCGGATCTTCCATCAGTATTTCCAGCAGCTCGGCCGCAATGGACGGGAGTTTCAGCACGCTGTACTTTCCTTCCCTGATATCGATTGTGAAGGTCAGGGCTGGTTTCCTCGACTTGGAGAACTTCAGGAAATCGGTCTGGTTGAGCGCAACAGTCTGTGTTGCGGTAGCCGATTTTTTAAGCAAAAGACGGATGAGTGGGAGGTATTTTCTCCAGGTATATGTATACATGTATAGATCGATTGGGTAGAAAAAAATGTTTGTCGCCCGAACGTGATCCAAAGGTCAGCTTTTATTTCCAGAGAGGCGGGATTATTTTGCCTGAAAAAGCCTACCTTGGGCGCTTCCGGATGAGATTTTTGAGACTTTTCCCGCACCTCCAGCCTGCTTTCAGTTTCGCTCACCGGCTTTAATTAAAACACGGTACATGGATTTCGTAAAAGAGCATTTGAAAGGTGACCACTACACCTGGAACGAAGAGATCAGCCTCTCCGCTTTCCAGGGGCAGCCCAGCCGTCGTTTATTTAACCGTTTCGACGGATACCAGGTCCTTTTCCTGATCAATTCATATGGTGCCGCCGCAGGCAGGATCGATGAGTCGACCGGACAGAAAATGGAATCACTCATCATGCATGATCTCCCCCTGGATGCCCGCAGTGAAATTTCGGTCCTTAACTGGCTGAAAGAAGCAACGGCCACCGCCTTCTGAGTTCAACAACTTTATCTTATCACTAAATACATACGATGACCAACGATCAAATCGAAAAAATTGTCCAGGCGAAAAACCTGGAAACTTCCACCTTCCAGATCAGCTTCCGTGCCCGCAACTCTATCCAGGGCATGTTTATCAAAACCGCTGACTTTTCGGAACTGAAATCAAAGAATCTCTGGCGGATCGTTAGTGAATCCAGCATTCCTGAATACAAAAAATCGAAGGATACCAACCTGGCCCGCATTTTCAACGGAACAGAAATCACGAGACTGAGTGTTGCCAGCAACTAGGCTCAGTTAAACTGTCCAAGGTACCGGTTAAACCGCGCCTGCAACTCGTGCAGCCGTTCCTCGAGCCCTGAATACCTGGCAAGCAGCTCCTCATGTTCAGCCAGCGTATCATCATTGAGATGACCGTGTTTAACATCAAATTCGTAACCGGTCTTTTTCAGGTGCGTTTTGATGGCGTGTTTAAGATCGTGGATATTTACCAGTTGTACATGGAACTGGTTGTGCAGCTGTTCCACTTCCTGCAACTGGTCCCTGGTAAGTTGTTTGGCCGCGGATTCCTGGAGATGACGCTGGCATTCGTTCAGTTTTTCCCGGTGATCTTTCAGTCGTTCCCTCCACGCGTTGCAGCTGTCGGAAATAACGTTGTTTTCAACCTGAATCATGGCAATTGATTTGAAGGTGAATGATCGATGTTAACCGGTGGATTGTTCAGATGGCTGAGTTAAGTTACTGAACTTCCGTGTAAAAACCACTCCCGGTGCGCTTTTAGGGGTATTCGCTTACAAGGTCGTGACAGGGTTAACCCGCCATTGTCGTGACAGGGTTAACCCGCCATTTTGCTGCTGCCCGGATGGCGCTGCTTGCGCAGCATCCCTGGCCCTGCGTAAACCGTTTTCCATTACCGGGTCTGACCGCCGCCCTGTTGCCGAACTTATTTATCTTTGTCGACCTGCATGATAGCACCGGAAACCATACAACAGATCCTTGCCCGCATCGACATCATCGATGTGATCGGGGGTTTTGTGAAACTCAAACGCCGGGGCACCAACTACATTGGCAACTGCCCGTTCCACAACGAGAAGACTCCATCATTTACTGTTTCACCCAGCAAGGAAATCTATAAATGTTTCGGCTGCGGCAAAAGCGGCAACACCATCAGCTTTGTGATGGAACATGAGAAGTACAGCTATGTGGACGCATTGAAATGGCTGGCTGCGCGCTACAATATCACGATCGAGGAAACATTTGTGAATGACGAACAGCGGCAGCAATACCAGGTGGCCGACAGCCTGTTCATCGTAAACGGTTTTGCTCAGCAGTTTTTCAGCCGCATGCTTTGGGAAACCGAGGAAGGACAGGATATAGCCGTATCCTATTTCAAGGAACGCGGGTTCCGGGAAGAAGTGATCCGGAAATTCCAGCTCGGTTATTCACCCGAATCCCGTGATGCCTTCACGCGTGAGGCGCTTGCCAAACAATATAACCCCGAGTTGCTGGTCAAATCGGGCCTGGTCAACAACCGCAACGACCAGTTGCAGGATAATTACCGCGGCCGCGTTATTTTTCCCGTACACAATCATAGTGGCAAGGTGCTTGGCTTTGGCGCAAGGATCCTTAAAAGCAATGACCGCGCCCCGAAATATATCAACACGCCGGAGAACGAGATCTATGTAAAAAGTAAAATACTTTATGGGTCCTACCAGGCGCGGACGGCTATCGACAAAGCCGATGAATGCCTGCTGGTGGAAGGTTATACCGATGTGGTGTCGCTGCACCAGGCAGGGATCGAAAACGTGGTGGCTTCGGGTGGCACGTCCCTGACCACCGAACAGATCCGGCTGGTAAGGAAATATACCAACAACCTGACTATTATTTACGATGGAGATAGTGCCGGCGTGAAAGCCGCGCTGCGCGGGCTCGATATGGCACTGGAAGAAGGGCTTAACGTTAAACTGGTGCTCATTCCCGACAAGGAAGACCCGGACAGTTATGTCAATAAACTCGGCGCGGCCGCGTTCAGTGAATTTGTACAGAAAAATAAAAAAGACTTTATCCTGTTCCAGCTGGAAGTGGCATTGAATGATGCGGGTAATGATTCCGCTAAAAAACAGGAAGTGGTCAACCGCATGGCGGAAACTGTTTCACGGATCAACAAGGCGGAGGATTTTACCAAACAGCAGGATTATATAAAACGGATTTCTGAAATCCTGAAGGTGGATGAATCGGGCCTGCATTCACTGGTGAACAAATTTATCCGTGACCGCATTTCCGTGCAGGAACGCAGGATGCCTTTTGAAGAAGCAAAGGCCCATGAAGAAAATGCACGCCGGGCCCAGGAAACGGACTATGATGAAACCACATTCAACCTGCTGTTCAGGGATGAAATGCAGGAACGCGAAATAGCGAGGATCCTGCTGGAGTATGGCATCAAACCATACACCAATGGGAAGAAGGTGGGCGAACATGTACTGGAGGAATTACCCGATGAAAGCCTGATGGATAATGCCGATGTATTGCGGCTGATCAATGCCTTCAGGGAACTGCTCGAACGCGACCCGGAACGGCTGAACAAAAACTATTTCATTTATCACGAAGACAGCAAACTGAGTGCCCTCGCGGTCTCCCTGTTGAACTTCCCGTACGAGGAAAGTGAACGATGGAAAAAGAAAGCCAGCGGCAGCGGGTATACCCAACGGTTGTTCCAGCAGAGCTATGAGGATTTTATCCAGGCACTGGCGCCGGACAATGAAGAGAAGTTGATGAAGTTCCTCAAGATAGATGAGGACCGCACGCATGAGCAGGTTGATTCGGCCATCAACTATTTAAAGCTCCGTAAAATCAAACGAATGCTGCTCGAAAACCAGCAGGATATGGAAAAGGAACATACACCCGAAGAACGCGAGATGCTGCACCAGACACATGCCCATTTGAAACAGATGGA
>SDZZ01000581.1 GCA_004173255.1 Chitinophagaceae bacterium
AACAGGTCCAGTTCCAGGTTGGAGGTACTATGAGTAAAGTCACCAACGATTAATAGTTTCTCCGCTTTAAAAAAGAGGATCAGCGAAAACAAGCGGTGCAGATCTTCTTTATACACCTTGGCCGGCACTGGTATGCCAGCCTTCCGGAAATGTCCGGTCTTGCCAATGTGCACGTCGGCCACCACCAGCGTTTTTTCTTCCTGCCAGAAGATTGCTTTTTGCGGACTCAGCACCAGTGCCTGTCCATCGATCGTATATTCAATTAATGCATTCATAAGGTTGATCAGGTAATAATGCCCTTCGGCAAAATAAGGAAACAAAATGTCAAATCCGCTAATCCCTGTCCAGCTGCGCCTGCATCCGTTGTACGCGGTCAGCCAGTTTTTCGGACGACAGGTCCTCGCGCATGCTATCCACTTTGATCGGAAAACAAAATGGGGTAAGGCGTTGCGGAAAAGTTATCACGATGTCGGATTCCTGGATCCGGTTCAGCATATCCCGCAAGCGGGCCTCTTCCATTTGCTGGTCAAACACTTCCTGGTACGACTGCCGGAGCAGCAGGTTATTGGGATCATATTCTGCAAAGACTTTGAACAGGAGGGAGGCCGAGGATTGCAGGTGTCTGGCCTTTTTCTGTTCACCCGGCATGCCCTGGAAAATCAACCCGCCGATCACCGCCACATCCCTGAATTTTCGTTTTGCCATCTCGGTTGAGTTAACACTTCGCTGGATATCGAGTAACAGGTTTTCGGGTGAGAAAAGTTCATACACATTGGAATCGTCCACTGGTATCGGCTGGTCACTCAGCAGTTCAAAACCATAATCATTCATGGCAAATGAAAAAGTGATCGGCCTGATCCGGCTGATCCGAAACGCGAGTATAGCCGCCATTGCCTCATGCACCAGCCGGCCTTCGAAGGGATAAACAAAAAGATGGTACCCATCTCTTGTTTCGATCTGTTCAATCAGCAGTTCATTGGCCCTGGGTACATGCGACAGGTTTTCCTGCAGGTCAAAAAGAGGTCGTAATACTTTCAGTTCAATATCTTTTATCGGTCCCTTTTTCCCTGGTCCGTTTTTTCCAAATGCTTCGTTGAATTTTTCCCTGAGTTTTTTTCCGAGGTTGGCGCTCAGCGGCATCCGTCCGCCATTCCAGCTTGGAACGATCGATTTTTTTGCATTGCTCTTTTTTACAACCACCGTCATATCCTTGATCATCACCAGCTCCAGGTTGCGACCTGCCAGCGTGAAAACATCCCCGAGCTCAAGCCTTGAAATAAAATATTCTTCAATGACACCAATAAAACCGCCACTCATGAATTTTACTTTCAGCATGGCATCACTTACGATGGTGCCGATATGAAGCCGGTGGCGCATGGCAACCCGGCGTTTAGTGATGCGGTAAATACCATCAATGATTTCTACCTTTTTATATTCATCATACTGGTATAATGCATCACCACCTTCGGTGATATAATGGAGTACTTCCCTCCATTCATCTTCGGTGATGTCGCGGTAACAGTAGGTTGATTTTATTTCTTCAAAAAGTTCGGTGCCGATAAAACCTTCGGAGATGGCGAGTGTGCAGCAGAACTGGATCAGTACATCGAAGCAAAGCGTCATGGGAGGGCGGCTTTCGATGAACTGTTCCTCGATTGCTTCCTTCAAGGCAGCTGCTTCCACCAGCTCGAGTGAGTGGGTCGGAAGGAAAAAAATCTGGCTCACCGCGTCGGGACGATGACCGCTTCGTCCGGCCCGTTGCAGGAACCGGGCAACTCCCTTTGGTGAACCGACCTGGATAACAGTTTCGACGGGACGGAAGTCCACTCCCAGGTCAAGTGACGCCGTACAAACGACGGCCTTTAACCTGCCGGTATGCAGGTTCTCTTCGACCCATTCCCTCAGTTCACGGTCCACGCTTCCGTGGTGCAGGGCAATAGCACCGGCAAGGTCCGGCGCAGCAGTCAGCAACGCCTGGTACCACATTTCACTCATGCCCCTTGTATTGATAAAAATAAGGGTGGTGGTGCTAGCCATAATGATCGGGATCACTTTATCGACCAGTTTGATTCCGAGGTGACCTGCCCACGGGTATTTTTCAATTTCATCGGGCAGTACTGAGTCAATGCGGACCTCCTTGCGGATTTGCGCCTTCACCATTTTGCCCGGCCTTTTCATACAGGCAAGAAGCACCTCTGCTGCCTCGTCCATGTTACCGATGGTTGCCGAGATGCCCCATACCTGCAATGGTGGTTTATTCTCCAGCGTATATTTTTCACGTTGCCCGGTAATCCGGCTCAATGCCAGCTCAATCATGACACCCCGTTTGCTTCCGAGCAGTTCATGCCATTCATCAACCGCGACAATCCGCAGGGTGTTCATCACGTCGGGGTAGCCTTTTT
>SDZZ01000582.1 GCA_004173255.1 Chitinophagaceae bacterium
ATTTACTGGGGCACTGCAAGCGAAACCAACAACAGTTCATTTGTGATCGAAGCATCCCGCAGCGGATCCGATTTCCGGGCAATCGGCACCCTGCCGGGCGCAATGAACAGCGGCTTGGAACAGCACTATAATTTTCTCCATAAAAATCCGGCGCAGGGCAAATGGTACTACCGCATCAAACAGGTGGATCTGGATGGTCGCGCTTCCTATTCAAAGACAGTCATCATCGAAACCGGCCGGCAGGCATTTTCTATTGGCCGGTTGTATCCGGTACCTGCGGGCGAAAACCTGACTATGGAGCTGAACAGCCGTGTTGCCTGCCTGGTAAAAATTTCATTGACAAACAACAGCGGCCAGGTGATTAGTAAGTCTTCCAGGTTGATTACTGCGGGTTCAAACCAGGTGCAGGTTGACCTGCATGGAAAGGCCGCAGGCGTGTACTATATCAGGGTCGAACAGGAAAATGGAAACTCGCAGTTCTTAAGGATAGTAAAGCGTTAAAAAGCTTTACAATGGGCTTATGATAAAAAGAACTTCTGCTCCGTATAAAATGGGCATAAATACTTTTCAGGCATTTCCATCCAATGAGGTTATAAAACGGTAGCCAAATCCTGATTCGGTCATCAGGTGTACCGGCCTGTTAGGATCCGTTTCGATTTTTTTCCGGATCTGCGCAACAAAAACGCGGAGGTACTGGGGCTGGTTGATGAATCCGGGTCCCCAGACTGTACGGAGAAGGTGCTGGTGAGTGAGCACCTTACCATGGTTGCGGACCAGCAGGGTTAGGAGGTTGAATTCGGTCGGTGTGAGTTTTACCACTACCCCGGCTTTTTTTACTATCCGGTTGGCAAGGTCAATTTCCAGGTCACCGGCAAGCAGTATTGTTTCCAGTTCGTCTTCCTGAGCAATGCTTCGGATGGCTGACCGGATCCGCGCAAGCAGTTCGCCCGTACGGAATGGCTTGCTGAGATAATCATTGGCTCCGAGATCAAGTGCTTCAACAATGATTGTTTCATCATTTTCTACGGAGAGTATGATAATAGCGCCCGTGTACCATTGCCTCAGTTCCCTCAAAACTGTGAGGCCATTTTTATCGGGTAAACCAAGGTCAAGCATAATCAGGTCGGGCGGATGGTTACCGGCCATCACAAGGCCGTCGGCTCCCGTTGCGCTTTCGGCAACAACGTACCCATTGGCCTGCAAAGTTATACGGAGCAGCTTGCGGATCTGTTCCTCGTCATCTATCACCAGTACTTCAGCCTTGTTCATGGGTTTGTTTTAAGTTTTGACAACTCACCGTTGATCGTGACCGTAAACCGCGCCCCGCCGTTTGGGTTATTCTCCAGCGTTACGGAGCCGCCGAGTGCCTCTGTAAAGCCTTTCACAATGGATAAGCCAAGCCCGGTTCCCCCGGGCGCACTGCTTTTAAGGCGATAGAATTTATCGAACACATCTGCCATTTCCCCTGGCGGAAAGCCCGATCCATTGTCATCTACAATCAATACCAGCTGGGTGCCATAAATGCTCGCCAGCACATTTATCCGGGTACCGGACGGGGTATGCCTTATGGCATTATTTACCAGGTTATGGATGATTTGCTCCAGCAGAACTTTGTCGGTCCGGAATAACGGCAGGTCTGTTTTTACCTGTATGTTAATGGTATGATAACTGGTATTCGCTTCAATTTTATTGATCACCAGATAAACAAGGTCGCCGATATCACACCAGGTAAGCCTGCGCTGGATAGAGCCGGACTCGAGCCTGGACATACTCAATAAATTTTCGACCTGTTCATTTAACCTCAGCGCAGCCTTGGAAATTTCTTTTACCAGGTCGTCCTTAATTTCTCCCGAAAGCGATGTATTTGTTGACTGCAGGTTGTCTGTGGCGGCAATTATGGTAGAGATCGGTGTTTTCAGTTCGTGTGACAGGGAGCTCAGGATGGTATCATACAATTTGAAATTGTTGGCTTTCTCTTCTTTTTTCCTTACCAGTATTTCAACCTGCCTGATTTTATAGGTAAGGACGGCATTGATGACTGCAATCAGGAAATACATCAGCAGCAGTATGGCATCTTCGGCGTTACTCACCTGCAGGCGGAAGCGGGGAGGGATAAAAAAATAGTCCCAGATGAAAGCACTGAGCGTGGCTGATAAAAGCACCGGGAAAATGCTGAACGAAACTGCTACCATTGAAACGGAAAGCAACAGGATAAAGGCCACGATCCGGTAAGCGTAACCGGGCACCAGCAAATAACATAATGCAGCGACAACAAGGACGAGTGTGACACTTGCCAGGTATTGTTTCCTGATTCCGACAGTTTTGACAAATACTCCCGCCATTCCTTTTGTTGAATTGCAAATGTAAGCAATCGGCACCCTGGCCGGCGGACAAG
>SDZZ01000583.1 GCA_004173255.1 Chitinophagaceae bacterium
TCCGGGGACTGATTGACGAGCGGCTGGAAAATTCCATGGAGGCATAAGTTGTAGTTCTTTTGGGGAAGAGCCTGTTCACATTGCATCGCCTCGACTACAGTTTACCAGAAACTCCGCCGACCGCCTGGCTGCTCAAGTAGAGTAGCGCGAATAAATTTCTTTTCTTCATTATCCGGTTGCCATGACGGTGGTACATATCCTGCCAACGCCGGGCTGGAGTTTGAAATCGCCGGTGTAATGACAAAACCCGCTACATTCAGCATTTACGCCTATTGCAACGGGTCTCATCGATTTTTATGTGTCGGGACGACTAGATTCGAACTAGCGGCCTCTTGCACCCCATGCAAGCGCGCTACCGGGCTGCGCTACGTCCCGAACTGGTAAACAGGGGAGGCAAAAGTAGGGCATTTTGCTATTTTTTCAAGAAGAAAACAAGCTTTATCTTCGCGCCTTAATGAAACAAGCCATTAGCCCGAAAAGCATACTCATTAAGCAAGCGAAGATCGTTGACCCCTCCTCCCCGTTTCACGGGCAGTCTGCAGACATTTTGATTGAAAACGGGAAAATTTCCCGGATCGGACAACTTGGAAAACAAGAAGCCGATCAAACCCTCGACCAGCAAGGCCTCCAGGTTTCACCCGGATGGATGGACATTTTCTCCAACTTTGGTGACCCGGGTTATGAGTTCCGCGAAACCCTCGAAACAGGCGCCGCAGCAGCAGCGGCCGGCGGGTACACCGACGTCATGGTCATTCCCAATACCAACCCCACCATCCACAACAAGGCAGGGGTTGAATACATCGTTCATAAAACGGCCATCCTGCCCGTAACTATCCACCCCATTGGTGCCATTACCCGCGGGGCAGAAGGCAAGGAACTGGCAGAAATGTACGACATGAAAGCAAGCGGCGCGGTGGCATTCAGCGACGGTACCAAATCGATCCAGTCGGCCGGACTACTCGTAAAAGCGCTGCAATATGTAAAGGCTTTCAAAGGCATCCTCATCCAGCTGCCGGATGATCACAGCATCAACCCACAAGGACTGATGAATGAAAGCGTGGTCTCTACCCGCCTCGGACTTCCCGGTAAACCAGGCATGGCCGAAGAACTGATCGTTGCCAGGGATATCGAACTGGCACAATACGCCGGATCAAGAATCCATTTCACCGGCATCAGTACCGCACGCTCCCTTCAATATATCCGCGAGGCGAAAAAGAATGGACTGGATGTAACCTGCTCGGTTACCCCCTATCACCTGTTCTTCTGCGAAGATGACCTGAAGGACTATGATACCAACCTGAAAGTGAATCCACCGCTCCGTTCAATGGCAGACCGACAGGCTTTGAGGGACGGCATTGCCGACGGTACCATCGACTGCATCGCCTCCCATCACCTGCCGCATGAATACGATAGCAAGGTGCTGGAATTTGAATACGCAAAATTCGGTATGGCCGGGCTGGAAACCACCTTCGCCGTACTCAACACCATCATCCCGGGCATCACCGCAGAACGCATCGTCGAACTGCTGTCCACCAACCCAAGGAAATTATTCGGGCTTACCACATCAGGCATCAAGGAAGGATCGGATTGCAAACTGACCATCTTCGACAACAGCAGCAGCTGGACCGTCAAACCATCCGACCTGCGTTCAAAATCAAAAAACAATCCGTTCGTGAACCGTGAACTGAAAGGAAAAGTGATCGGGATTGTAAACAATAACCGGGCAACCATCAACCAGCCCGCATAGAAGCATGAACAATTTAACCCCGCTAGTAAAAGGACTGATCACCGGAGTTTTAATGGTCGCATTCTCCCTGGTACTCGTGTACCTGCCGGAAAATTCCCCCGCTGCCTACATCACCTACGCACTGTATGCAGGCGGTATTATCTGGACCCTGATCGCATTCAGCAAAACACCTGCCTTCACCGGAAAATTCAGTGAACTCTTTGCACAGGGATTCCGCTGTTTCATAGCCGTGACCATTGTGATGGTTACTTACATCGGAATCTATAGCTTTGTCCATCCCGAACTCGCCGACAAGGAAAGTATCGGCATCCGGGAAGGAATGACGAAAGAAAAGGCACTGCCACCCGAGATTGAAAAAAGCGTGGCCGATGCCAAAAAAAGTTTTGTAACGCGGTCGGTTTATTCAGCCGCATTTGGGACATTCATCATCGGCGCGATCTTCACCCTTGCAGGATCAACCCTCGTATTAATGCGAAGAAAATAATTATGGATCTATCACTCGTTATACCCCTGCTTAATGAAGAGGAATCCCTGCCGGAACTGACGGCCTGGATCGAACGCGTGATGACCGAACAGAACTATTCATACGAAGTCATCTACGTGGATGACGGAAGTACCGACAACTCCTGGAACGTGATCGAAGCGC
>SDZZ01000584.1 GCA_004173255.1 Chitinophagaceae bacterium
ACCATCACAAACCGGAAACCGGTTGAGTAGGCGTGGGGTTTTTCAAAAGTGGAAACATCTTTTACTGTTGCCGGATCAAAGATTACTATGTCGGCAAAGAAACCTTCTTTTAACAACCCCCTCCCGGTCAACTGGAATTTTTGCGCAGGCAGGGAGGTCATGCGCCTCACTGCATCTTCGAGCGACAGCACTTTTTCTTCCCGGACATATTTTGCAAGTACACGTGTATTGGTGCCATAGCCGCGTGGATGCGGAACACCTGCATTCAGCACGCGAATGGTGGCATCGCTGGCGAACATGTTATATGGATACTGCATGATCCTTTTCACATCTTCCTCGCCCATGCCATGGAAAACTGCACTGGCACCGCCATTGCTCATGAGGTCCATCACCGTCTGGGTTTCGGCAAGTAGCTTGTGTTTGCGACCCATCAGCAGGTTAATTTCTTCAATGCTTTTTCCGTTAAAGCTGCTATCGGGTGCGTAGGAGGCAACCACTGCGTAGCTGATATGTTTCAGTTTACGTTTTTTCATTTTTGCAATGATATAACTGCTAACATATTTGCGGACCTCCGGTCTTTTGAGCCGGGCGTTGATGGAGTCCTGTCCGTCGGCCAGGATTTCATCGGGCAATAAGGTGCTGATGGAAGTGCTGCTGGCTGTGTATGGATACTGATCAATCGTTACATCGATACCCTCCTTCCTGGCGGCCTCCACCATGGCGAGCGTTTGTGTACTCCTGCCCCAGTTCTGCTGGCCGCTTAGTTTGAAGTGTGAAATTTCCACCCGGATCTTTGCTTCGCGGCCGATAACCAGCGCTTCATCAATTGCCTGGGTTACGCTGTCGCCTTCATCGCGCATATGTGAGGCATATACACCATCATATTTTGCGGCCACTTTTGCCAGGGCAACAATCTCGGGTGTTTTGGTGTAGGTGCCCGGAATATAGATGAGTCCGGTTGACAAACCCGCTGCGCCATCCCGCATGGCCTTGTCTGTCAGGTCGAGCATCTGTTGCATTTCCGCAGCTGAAGCATTGCGGTTTGCGCGACCCATTACTTTTTTACGAAGGTCGTTGTGGCCAACCAGTGTAGCTACATTGATAGACAGTTTCAGCGAATCGATCCAGTGCAGGTATTCCCCGATATCGATATTGGATGAACCACAGTTGCCGGTCACGGCGGTGGTGACGCCATCGTAAATAAAGTTTGCTGCGGTCGGGTCCCTGATTTCGTCCCCTTCGAGGTGTGTATGTATGTCGATAAACCCGGGTGAAACAACCAGTCCGCCCGCATCAATGGTTCTCGATGCCCTGAAATGCAGGTTGCGCCCGATCTTCAGGATGCGGCCGTCCCTGATGGCAAGATCTGCATAGTACCAGTTGTTGCCGGTGCCGTCGATTATTTTGCCATTTATGATAAGCAGGTCGCAGGTGGAGTCGGCCACAGCTGGGGAGCTATGTTGCATGCAGGACTGCGGCAACAAGGCCGTGTAAGACGAGCTTGCGGTTTCATTCGTGACCGGCTTTGTGTTGTAAACAACAGTGCCGGGATTTCCGGTTAGCAACGCCAGCAGCAACGGCAAAATGTAACGGGTCCTAATCATCCTTACTTCCTTTTTCACCGGTGAAATACTGCTCTTTATTCCGGAACAGTACATTGAAGGTGGTGAGTGAGCCGTAGCAGCGGGTGATGTATTGCTGCAGGTTTACCTTGTCTTCGTCGTCCAGTTTTTTATGGCTGTTGATGTTCTGTTCGAGAACGCGAAGCCGGTCCCGCAGCATGACAATTTTATGGAAAAAATCCATTACCGGAATTTCTTTTGGTTTCAGTGTTTTGTCGGCTGGCTGGATCAGGATCATGCCGCCCTGCCACCGTTCGCCCAGTGGAACTGTTTCGGTAATGCCGCCCCATGACTGCAGGATTTTGAGTAATGACTTTTCCACTTCGCTGGTAGTGGCCACTTCGCTCGTTACATTTTCGGGGATGATCTCTTCCAGCTTCGCGTCGGTTTTATCTATCTCCTTGATGCCGGTATTGATAAAGGATATCAGGTAGGTAGCGTAACGGACGCCGACAATAACGCCCGGTCCGTGTTGTACATGTTGCAGGCGGGTGCCGATACCCAGTGTTTCCTGTTCGCTCATAGTTAAAAAATTAGTAGGTCGAATTTAATACAGTTACCTGTTACCGGGGCAAACGAAAAATGGCGACCGTTACCGGCTTATCTGATCGTACGGGCGGCGTCAATACTCTTCTTCTTCTTCCTGGCGGAAGAAAAGGTTCATGTCCATCGGTGGCAATCCCTTGCGGAAGCGGTCGGCCGATTCCTTGATGTACAGCTGGAAGGTGTACTCGTCGGCCCGCAGTACGAATATATAGGCTGGTCGGTAC
>SDZZ01000585.1 GCA_004173255.1 Chitinophagaceae bacterium
CAGGTTAACCCTCGTGTACTTCTGTGAAAAAAAGATGCGTCCTGTTACCTGCCTCGGGTAGGTTTTGTAATAGGCAGTGTCAAAACTATCGCGACGTTGTGCTGATGACGGAATAGCAAGAATGGCCACCATTACAGTGAAGAGAAAAATGCGGAGAAGCTGGTTCGATACTATATAAACAGGCATACCCTACAGGTAAAAAAATTATGCCATAAAGACTGCGCGCTGCAGAGACCAGCGTTATGGATGCGGCCGGAGGAGTGGCTGGGGCAGGCGGACCGGGTGCCCGGGCCGATTAGTATGACTGTCGTGGGCCACATGGACGAGGCCGTCTGCCCCGCGTATTAAGGTATCTTCTCGATGACGGTGTCCAGTTTTGTTTTCAATCTTTTACCGGGGGTAAACCGTTTGGCAATGGTAATGCGGAAGTCGCCGGTGCGGAGGCTGTATAATTCATTGGAAGAACGCCCCTTTGCGTTGGTTGTGTTATGAAGCAGGGACGCCGTTACAGCCCACTCTTCGCTGTTGTAGCCAATTACTCCCCTGAAAGTGGCGTTGGGGCTTAGGGTGGTCCGGTTGGCCGAGCCATTGATGCCTTCTTCTTTTACCAGGCTCAGCCCCGAGTTGAAGGTGAGGCTGCCGGTAGCAAAAAGGTGTTCCTCAAATACGAAGGTGTAAGCATAACCTGCGCCCGGTCCGAATTCGAGCAAACGGAATCGTTTGACCCCCTGCTGGGGATAGAATGAATTGGCGCGGGTGGGTACCAGGGCACTATCACCCTTGACACTGCCGTAGTAAATCTCGGCCCCGAGCAGGAAAGATCCGGCCGATTTTTTCTGCCATTCGGTTTGCAGGAACCCTGCGCGGTAGGAAAAATTTTGCCCATTAAAAAGCCGGTACACCGAGATTCCCACTAACCTTGCCCGTATATCGGGCCGGGTCTCAAAGGTTTTGTCGTTGGTTCCGGGAGGGGCGCCCACGTTGAGGTAGTAGCCTTTGTAGAATTGCGCGTAGATATCGGTTACCCAGTCGCGCGGATAGATATGTGTCTGGAAATCGAACGACCGGGTTTTGCCACGCGCATCTTTGTGCGGGTTCAGGAACCCGAAGCCGGTGCCAAGGCTTAGTGAAAGGGATTTATAACTGGCATTGACACCCAGGGTGGTCAGTGTGTTCGGCTTGTAACGCAGGTCCTGTATGCCTTCCGGACC
Organism: Chitinophagaceae bacterium; assembly: GCA_004173255.1. GTDB lineage: Bacteria > Bacteroidota > Bacteroidia > Chitinophagales > Chitinophagaceae > JBEVJC01. The sequence goes on from SDZZ01000585.1 coordinate 1,212, forward strand.
ACCAAGGAACAGGGACGTATATTTTTTTGCCAGGTAAACCCGGCCGGTCAGTTTCTCTTCAAATACCTGGTAGTAGTCGTCGGATTCTTTTGCAGGTCTGGCCACCTGCGCAGCCAGCAGTTGCACTGCCAGCATACAGGGAATCAACAAGGAAAGTTTTCGCATGGTCATCAGGGTTGATGTTGGATTATCGAATGGCATGTCATAAAGTAACTAAAAATTAATCCACCCGCTGCATGAATTTTAAAGTCGCGGTTGGTGGTTCCCCCTTAATCAATGAAATTCGCAGTATGACCTTCGACCGCAAAGATTTATCCAATGAGCAGCTGCTGCATTTTTACCAAAGCATTCTTTATCCGCGGATGATAGAAGAAAAGATGCTGATCCTGCTGCGACAGGGAAAAATTTCCAAGTGGTTCAGTGGTATTGGCCAGGAAGCAATAGCCGTTGGCGCAACCCTGGCCATGCAGCAGGATGAATGGATCATGCCGCTTCACCGTAATCTCGGTGTGTTCACTACACGGCAGATGCCGCTCAGTGAATTGTTTAAACAATGGCAGGGCGCGCAGGAAGGTTATAGCAAGGGAAGGGAACGGAGTTTCCATTTTGGTAACCGCAACCACCATATCTGCGGTATGATTTCGCATCTTGGTCCCCAGCTGGCAATTGCCGACGGGGTGGCGCTTGCATACAAACTCAGGAAGGAACATAAAGTTTCCCTTGCATTTACAGGTGAAGGCGGCACCAGCGAGGGCGATTTCCATGAAGCACTGAACGTGGCGGCTGTATGGGACCTGCCGGTCATTTTCCTCATTGAAAATAATGGATATGGGTTAAGTACACCCTCATCCGAACAGTTCCGTTGCATCAGCCTGATCGATAAAGCAAAGGGTTATGGAATGGAAGGGGTTCAGATTGATGGGAACAACCTGCTGACGGTATATGATACCATTCGCGGTGTACGTGACTACTGCATAAAAAATAAAAAGCCTTTCCTGATTGAAGCGCAGACCTTCCGGATGAGAGGCCACGAAGAGGCCAGTGGCACCAAATATGTTCCGGCATCTCTGTTTGAATTATGGGAGAAAAAGGATCCGGTTAAAAATTTTGAACAGTACCTGGCCAGTGCGGGTGTAATCAATGAAGAAGGCATCAGTACGATACGTGAAG
>SDZZ01000586.1 GCA_004173255.1 Chitinophagaceae bacterium
GGTGAATGTTGAAATCAGTATGGTAGCTGTAAAATAGCCGGCAACGGTAATCACGGATACAGAAAAGGCGTACCTGCATCAGCTGCGGGTACGCCTTTTTTATATACTGGATGGTATGCCTAGTGCGCTACCATCATTTTTATCGATTCCAGTTTTCCATTCACACGGATCGCCAGGTGGTAAATACCGGCTGCAAGTACTGACCCGTCGATTGAGCGGATGGTTTGCCCGGCAGGATAGCTGCCACCTGATACGGGATAACCTACCAGTTTGCCGCTATGGTCATACAGTGCCACCGACAATGTGTAAGAGGCAGATGAAATGATCTCCAGCCTTGATGTATTTATTACCGGGTTGGGGAACAACCGCACGTACAGTCCTCCTGCCAGCGCGGGAGTTACGATTGATTGTGTGGCTGATGGCACGAAGACCGTGGTCGTATTGCACAGAGGTATAATGCTGAACTCGTAATTACTGCCAGGATCAAGTCCATTAATTTCATAGGAGGCACCGGAAACAAATATTTTTGTCCATAGAGTTGTGCCCTGTTTACGATACATAAGCGAATCTGAGGTTACGTCTGCGGGATTTGTCCACGTTACCAGAATCCTTGAAGGGCTAAGCAGGGTGGTGTCGATATTTGTTACACTGCCGCAGCCGATTACATTAACCAGTGCTTCGGCGTCATCAAAACATCCATTGCTTGCAGTACCACGGATTATGAACGTGGTAGTGAGTGGCGGATTTACAGTGATGGTGTTGGTAGTGGATGATACAAAGAATGGCTGTGAGGTGAAATTATACCTGGCTGCACCGGAAGCGGTTAAAGTGGCAGTAGCAAACTTTTCAATAGCGGTAGTTGATGGGGTAACGGTGACGTCAGGGTTTGGCAGCACGGTCACAGTCACGGGTGTAGAAGTAGTGGTGCACGAACCCAGCGTTACGTTTACCCGGTATGAACCCGAAATACCTGCCGTGTAAGAGGACGTAACAGCTCCTGCGATTATGTTACCGTCGCGTGTCCATGAATAACTATAAGAGCCATTTGCCGGAGTGCTGAGTACGACATTCCTACCCTCGCAAAAACTTACTGCTGATGCCGCAGCAAGGTCAACAACGGGAAGTGGACTCACCGTGACCGCCGTGACCGTCGATATGGCGGAACAGGTTGTGCCTGCAGATACACGTACAGTATAATTGCCACTGCTGGTCGGACTGAATTGCGGAGACGTGGCACCTGCAATCTCTATATTGTTCCTCAGCCACTGATAGGTATATGCATTTCCAATACCTGCGTCAAGTGACAGGCTGGTACCTTCACAGATCGTGGTACTTCCTGATGCCGTAATGGTGGCAGTGGGCGCAGCAACCTGCGAAACATTCACAGACTGGGTTCCGGTGCATGCGCCGGAATTGGCCCGCACCACATAGGTACCGGCCTGGGAGGCTGTATATGTATTGGTTATGGCTCCGGAAATGACATTGCCGTTCCTTGTCCACGAATAGGTGTATGTTGGATTCGATGTTGCGGCAAGCACTACATTACCACCGGCGCAGAAGCCGGCCGTGCCGGAAGGGGTCAGATCAAATGACAGCGAGGTGCCGGAGTTTGTAATAATTACGTCTTCCATAACCTGACAACCTGCCGCATCCTTTACGGTTACGTGATAAGTTCCGGGGGCTGCATTGGTCAGGGTAGCACCGGTCTGTCCATTGCTCCACAGGTAACTGACAGTGCCGGTTGATGCGGTGGCTGTGACGGTTGCCACCCCATTTGCCTGGTTGCAGGAAGCGTCAATTTTTTCGATTGCCACAGTCATGCGACATGTGCCAAAACAGCTCGCTGCTCCGATTACCTGCCGGATCCGGTTCCCTGGTTGTATACCGAAACCATTGGCGAAATTAATTCCATAACCAGTGAGGTGGCAATAACTCATGATGGTACCACCGTTAACAGGGGCCGGGCCAGGAGGGCAGGCCGCTGATCCCGTTGGTGATGCCTCGGTTGCGTAACAGTTGTCCAGGGCACCACCGGTCCATCCACACCACTGGGTGTGGTTAGAGCCGAAATTATGACCCAGTTCGTGCGACACTACCTCTACTGTCCATGAATAGGTGGGGTAGGAGTTATAGGAATTGTCAATCCCGCTTACACCTGTCTTGTACTGGCGGGTAATATTGGAAGCACAGGGATTTCCCAGTACGTAAGCAATGCCACCGCCAAGGGAACGGCGGGATAGGAAATGCGCGTAGTCACCGATATAATTCGATACAAGCATGCGCTGCTCGAAAGATGTAAGAACGGCGGAGGTAGTATTGAGGTTTGCTGCGGCTTCCGGATCCTGCGTGGTCCAAACAGTGATCTGTGACACCTGTACCT
>SDZZ01000587.1 GCA_004173255.1 Chitinophagaceae bacterium
TCCCCAACAGCAATTAATCAAAGCTCTGGTTGGAAGCAGCAGCCTGTTTCAGCAGACGGTCAAACTGCTCAGGTGAAAGATCGTTATAGAAGAAGTAAACCGGGTCGATTTTGTTATTGTTTTTATGCACCTCGTAGTGACAGTGGGGGCCGGTGGATTTCCCGGTGCTGCCCACCCATCCGATCACCTCACCCCTTTTTACAGGCTGGCCTACGCGGGCCTTCACGCGGACCATATGACCGTAAAGGGTTTCGTATCCGTAGCCGTGACGGATCACTACATAGTTGCCGTAACCGTTACCCATATTGCCTGCAATGGCAATGGTACCGTCGGCCGTGCTGTAAATGGGAGTGCCCTGTGGTGCTGCAAAGTCGAGCCCGGCGTGCATCTTGACGGTTTTATAAACAGGGTCTACCCGTTGTCCGAACCCGGATGCGATCCGTGAAAGTTCTTTATTACTCACCGGCTGGATGGCCGGGGTATGCGCGAGGAGTGCTTCCTTGTTTTTGATCAACCCGTCGATTTCGGTATACGATGCCAGCTGTACCTTGATGCGGCTGCCCAGGTTGTTCATGATCGAGTTGATCGAGGATAGCAGTTCCGTATTGCCCATGCCTTCCACCTTGATAAACTCCTGCTGGTTTTCGATCTCTTTCTGGCGCGCACTGTCAGGAATCGGGTTGGCCTCAAAGATGGACCGGTACACATTGTTATCCCGTTTTTCGAGCTCCTTCATCTGCTGGTCGAGCGAAGATACTTTCTCTTCCATGGCAGCATACTGGTCTTCCAGCTGCTCCTTCTGCATGGCAAGCAGCTTTTCCCTGGGGGAACCAACAAAACGGAAAGCAAAAAATGAAATGATAGCGGCGGTCACCATCGCGGCAGCCAGGAAACCAAATACCCGCAACAGTTTGACCCGCATTGGTACTTCCAGCTTCTCATAGCGGAGCGTATTGGTATTATAGTAATATTTGATTTTTTTCATACCAAAGCTTTCTTAGCCTGATTGCAGGCTTCAAATGGCTTTTGATTTAACTTTGCGACCACCCGACAGGGGTAAACAAATATAGGCTGCATTTCAGCAAAAATCAACCCAATTCTCTGGTTAACATGGTTACCAGGTATAAATGCAAAGTTGGGCTGGTAAAACACCTTAGCAATGACTTCAAACGAAATACGTAAACAGTTTCTTGACTTCTTCAAATCCAAAGGACACGTAATTGTGCCTTCCGCTCCCATCGTGGTCAAGAATGACCCAACCCTGATGTTCACCAATGCAGGTATGAACCAGTTCAAGGATTATTTCCTGGGCAACCGCAAATCGCCCGATCCGCGCGTAACCGATACGCAAAAATGTTTACGCGTTAGCGGCAAACACAATGACCTGGAAGAAGTGGGGGTTGATACGTACCACCATACCATGTTTGAAATGCTGGGCAACTGGAGTTTTGGTGACTACTTTAAAAAGGAAGCCATCGCATGGAGCTGGGAATTGCTCACTGAGGTGTACAAACTGGATAAGGACCAGTTGTACGTAACCATCTTTGAAGGTGATGAAAAAGAAGGGTTACCTCGTGATGAAGAAGCATTCAGTGAATGGAAGAAAGTGATCGCCGAAGACCGCATCCTGCTGGGAAATAAAAAGGATAATTTCTGGGAGATGGGTGAAACCGGTCCCTGCGGCCCGTGTACAGAGATCCATGTGGATTGCCGTCCGCCCGAAGAACGCAGTGCGGTCGATGGAAAGACCCTGGTCAACAATGACCACCCACAGGTAATTGAAATCTGGAACAATGTATTTATCCAGTTCAACCGCCTGAAAAATGGGAGCCTTGAACCATTACCCGATAAACACGTGGACACCGGGATGGGTTTCGAACGGCTGGTGCGGGTGCTCCAGCAGAAGACCTCCAACTACGATACCGATATTTTTACCGGCAGCATTGCTGAAGTGGAAAAGATCACGGGTAAAAAATATGATTATTCGGATACGCGCGAAGCTGTGGCGTTCCGGGTACTGGCCGATCATATCCGCGCCATCAGCTTTACCATTGCTGACGGGCAGCTGCCTTCCAATACCGGCGCGGGTTATGTAATCCGTCGGATCCTCCGCAGGGCCGTACGGTATTATTATTCATACCTCGATTATAAACAACCGTTACTCCACCACCTGGTTGTTACGCTTGCCCTGCAGTTCAAATATGTATTCCCTGAGCTATACAACCAGGCCGAGTTTGTGGCAAAAGTGATACGCGAGGAGGAAGAATCATTCCTTCGTACGCTGGAAAAAGGACTGAAGAGAATCGACGACCTGGTCAACTCTTCCAAAGGCGGCAACCTGGGCGGCAGCGAAACCTTCGAGTTGTATGATACCTATGG
>SDZZ01000588.1 GCA_004173255.1 Chitinophagaceae bacterium
ATAGTGAATCATGCATATGGTTAACAACCTGTTGCTTTTTATCAATCAGTACCCGCGTCACTTTGTAAAAATGCAGGAGATCGAATAGCAGTGAATCGGATGGTTTGTCCAGAATAAAATCTATTTCAGCGAAACCCGCGATTGACTTTTTAGTGGTGTCAACCTCCAGTGAAAGGGTATAGTGGCGGATGTCCATGATTGACTGGAGCGGCTTCAGCTTCCCACCGGATGTTACATAGCTGATGTCGCGGTCCTGGGTGTGGGCGATGCTGTAGGCGATAAAACTTAGGAGGGAAACAAAAATAACGCGCATGGTTGAGTGGTTGATTATCGAGAGAGCAGCACTCCCGTCGGTGCCACCCCAAACTTCTTTTTAAACGCAAAGGAAAAATGAGACAGGTCTTCAAACCCCACGTCCCAATACACATCGGAGGGAGTCTTTCCCAGCTCCTTCAGTTGATAATACGCTTCCTGCAGGCGTTTGTTTTGCAACCATTTTCCCGGGGTCACGCCAAACTGCTTTTCAAAATCGCGTTTGAAGGTAGCCAGGCTTCTGCCGGTAAGCGTTGCGAAGCGCTCCATACGCACGTTGAACTGGTAATTTTTATTCATGAACTCTTCGAGGTCGATCTTATGCGGCTGGGAAAAATCGAACAACAAATCCTTCAACGATGGATCAGCCTGCAGCAGCAACACAATCGCTTCCCGTTGTTTGATCTTTATCAGATCCGGGTTCGTGAACCCCTCATTCTCGGCATAAATCCGGAGAGATTCAAAAAATGTCCCCAGCATTGGATTACCATTTATCACTACAGCAGCAGGCCGTACTGCCTGCTGCTGACTTACTATGTGATGTTCTGTACTGAATTCCTTCAGCATTCCCTGGTCAAGGTAAACAGACAATGATTTGAACGGGCCGTCAGCCGGGGGGATTTTCTGCGCTTTGACGAGCTGGTTTTTCGTTACCAGTCTCATGCCGCCAGGCCCGATGCGGTATTCATGTTTTCCATCCATATGGACCAGCGAACCGGCAACCTGGTATGACAGCACGTGTTCGGAGACAAAGTGCTCGCCTGACCGGCTATTTTCATAATAGCAGGAATACAGGATCTGGGGAATATAAGCCTCCGGCTGGTCCATCGTCGGGCAATTTAATCAAAGGTTTCTATAATGGCTGAAACCCACACCTGTAAAGAATCCAATCAATCAGATTTTCCCAAGGAAACGTTTGCCGGCTTCGGTTTGCAGGAAATCAGCAGCATCGTCATGATTGGTTGAAATACTTACCTCTTCCCATTGATCCATTTCAGCTTTACGCAGCAGGTCTGCATGCCGTGTCATGGCAAGTGCCTCACTGCCCAACAAAAGGTGGGAGGGCGGCGCAGAATGATTGGCGAGCTCGTACATTACCCTGGCTGCTTTTGCGGGATCGCCCATCGGCTGGTAACCGTCAGACTTCATGTAACTGCGCATTGCACCGACGGAAGTCTCATATCCCTCCACTTCCGGCGCATAGCTCATCGAAGCACCGCCCCAATCCGTGCGGAAGCCACCGGGTTCTACTGCTGTGACCCAGATACCCAATGACGCCACTTCCTTGCGAAGGGCCTCGGAGAAACCGGAGAGGCCAAACTTCGCGGCCTGGTAAATACTGACGCCGGCATTACCGACCCGGCCACCTACGGAGCTGACCTGCAAAATCCTTCCTGATCGTTGCTTCCGCATGATTGGCAATACGGCCCTGGTAATATCAATGGGAGCATACAGATTTACATCAAGCTGGCCCTTTACCTGTTCATCGGTATAAGCTTCGGCTGCACCGGTGATGCCAAAGCCGGCATTATTCACCAGCACATCAATCCGGCCAAATTGATTCATCGCTGATTGCACAGCTTCGCGGACCTGGTCTTTGTTGCTTACATCCAATGCGATGGTCAGTACCTGCCCACCATAGCTTTTTGCCAGGTCGGCCAACTGGCCAGGATTGCGTGCGGTGGCCACCAGCTGGTCGCCGTTTTTCAAAACCTCTTCTGCAAGGGCGCGGCCAAGTCCTTTGGAGCTGCCCGTGATAAACCATACTTTTTTCATGTTGATTGTTTTTACAACACAAAATTCAGCTTCCTTGCCTGGTGTGGTTTTGTTATAAAGCTCAATGTTACTTTGCTGAAAAGCTCAGGTAGTCGGTCACCCTGACCGTCGTTCGATTCAAAAACTTGTCAAACCTGTCAGGTCTTGCCTTCTACATACAGCCTGCTGACTACACTCACAACAACCTGTTCAATACCCCCCGAATCTCCTTACTCGAAGGCAACGGCGCATTTGCATCCACCACTTTTCCTTCCCGATCCAGGATGGCAAAACGGGGTATACTGACA
>SDZZ01000589.1 GCA_004173255.1 Chitinophagaceae bacterium
ATCTGAACGTGATTGAAAACATTAAAATCCGCCCCAAGTTCTGTTGATCTGGCGAAATAAAAATTTCCTGATATTATTTTTTAGTTAGTTCTGCCCGGAAATATTCCCGTCTTCTTTATTTACCCGTGTGCACAAATCCTTTGTGGTGTTAACCGATGCAATCAGGCGGATCGACCGCAACCGTATTTTAATCGGCGATCACCAGATCCCCATCGGTCGCAGTTACAGGGACGAAGTGGAAAGGGTTATCAACGGACAGGGCAGTGGATGATCGATCATATTTCAGCCGCCTGCAGCGGGGCACCTACATATTTGTAGCAATCAACCGGCATGGGGTAGTGCTTAAACAGGAGTTTATTAAAATGTAAGAGCAGATCTGTGTATCGCTAAAAAACTATTCGCCATTCCGCAACAATTACTTCGTATTAACACGGCCCTTCCCTTAGCCCGTGAACATAAACCATTAGCCAAATCGATAGCTTCCACCGAAAAATTTCATTGACTTTTATCAATAAATAATTTTCATTAAATCACCATTTTGTAAAAATGTGACCTGAAACGCTTGCTGGTGGCTCAATCTGGATTATTGACTTTTTCGTGTAGTTGTACAACTACAGGGTATAGTCTAACGGCGATACACGAATAAAATAAAAGGTGTTTTCTTCGCACTCGTTAATCAAAATCCAATATACACCATGAAACCTCTTTACCTGTTGCTTCTGCTTACCTGCAACACAGCAATCGGACAAATTACAGTTGACGGGTCTGCTACCCAGGCTTCAATTGCCAACAATGCCCCAGCTATCAATGTCGATGCGGCGCTTACAGTAACCACTTCGCTGACCATTCCGCAGTTCATTGTAAAAATTTCCAACTTCAGTTCGGGCGATGTCCTCGCAACCAATAGCACACTGCCAACCGGGATTACTTCCAGTTATAATGCAGCTACCGGTGTACTCTCGATATCCGGCAACGGTACTGCCGCCCAGTACCAGCAGCTTCTCCGGAATGTAACTTTCCGCACCACCTCGTCGGTGACCACAGCACGCTCGGTGGTATTCCAGGCTGGCGACGGAACAGTGCAACTGTACAATAATCACTATTATAAACTTATATCCGGCGGCCTCGGGTTCACTGCGGCCAAAGCACTGGCTGCTAGCCAGACGTTATTCGGCTGGACTGGCTACCTGCCAGCCATCACCACTGCGGGCGAGAACAGTTTCATTTTTAACAGCATTGGCAAAGGCTGGATCGGTGCGAGTGACGACTACACAGAGATCAACGCGGCGCTTGGTACCAGCACATTTGCCAACCAGGCTGCTTCTGAAAACAGGTGGTACTGGGTTACCGGTCCGGAGAAAGGAACCCAGTTTTCAACGGGTGCTACCATCATCTCCGGTCAGTATGCCGCATGGAATTCGGGCGAACCGAACAACTCAAGTGGCGAAAACTTTGCCGAGAATGTATATCCGAATAACGGGTCATGGAATGATGCACAGGGAGCCAACCTGAACAACACCCTGGTCGAGTTCGGTACTACTGGTGCAGTGGTGGATATCCTCCATACCCGCACCATTGCCATGATTGCCACCCAGCTTAACATTGCCGCGCCTGATGTGCCTTACCAGCTTCACGATGCAGCAGTTTCTGTTGATGCGGCAATTACAGGCTACAGTGTTTCAACATTCACTGCCGGACGGATAACCGTTTCTTCCGGGTTCAAAACCGGTGACGCAATTACATGGGGTTCACTGCCCGCAAATTTCACTGCGAGTTATAACAGTACAACCGGTGTGGTTACCATGAGCAGCTCCGTTGCGGCTCCGATTGCTGACTGGCAGGCTGCTTTCCGTACTGTGAAATTCAGCTCCGCGTCGAACGTTGTTGGCAACCGTACCATTACCTTTTCGCTGGGCAACCTGGTGGCCTTCAGCAACGGGCATTTCTATGAGTATGTAAGTACCGGATCTGCCTGGGCAGCTGCTAAAACCGCGGCTGAGGGCAGGAGTTACCTTGGACTGCAGGGTTACCTCGTCACCATTATGTCGGCCACGGAAAATGAATTTATCCGCCAGACCAGCGCTGCCGATGCCTGGACAGGCGCCAGTGATGACTACTCTTATATCAATGCCGCAACCGGCGCCACTACCTATGCCAACCAGACCGCTTCCGAGGGTAAATGGTATTGGACAACCGGTCCGGAAAAAGGAACACAGATGACTACCGGCAATGCCCCAAATGGTACTTCGTTGCCCCCTGTTGCCGGCTCAACATACAATAACTGGAATACCGGTGAACCAAACAACACCTCTTCCAATGAAAATGCAGGTACTATCTATTCTTCGGGTGCCAATGCAGGCAAATGGAATGACCT
>SDZZ01000122.1 GCA_004173255.1 Chitinophagaceae bacterium
CACCGAAGTACCGCCTTCAGCGGCATAGAGGTAATACCAGTCATTCCTTTTGAGGATGTGCGGGCCTTCGATCCAGACGGGTTTTTTGCTGATGTCCACACCACCATTGACCAGTTGTTTTTCTTCACCGGTTGTTTTCAGGTTGGCGTAATCAAATTCATACATCCGGATGGTACGGTGGCCGGGGTACAACGATTTATTGCCCGGCGGGTCGCTGTTGTACAGGATATAGGCCTTGTCATCATTGTCGAAATAAAGCGAGGGGTCAATACCCCGTACCTGCGGCAGTTTGACCGGATCACTCCAGGGTCCGGCGGGATTGGTAGCGGTTACCACAAAGTTGCCTTCATGATCGATATCTGTACAGGTAACATAAAAAAGACCTTTGTGATAACTGATGGCCGGGGCAAACAGACCCCTGGTGATTGGTTCGCCCATAAAGTCCATCTGCGATGTCCTGCTGATTACATTCCCGATCTGTTTCCAGTTTTTCAGGTCCTTACTATGGAAGACCGGTATACCCGGGAAATAGGAAAAGGTAGAGTTGATCAGGTAATAATCGGCACCCACTTTTACAATGCTCGGATCGGGATAAAATCCGGTCAGGATCGGGTTTGCAAAAGTTATTTTCTGTGCAGTCATTGAACAGGTGGTAAGGAGCAGTACTGCAACCAGTGAAATTTTCTGGCGTAACAGGTTGTATGTTTTTTTCATAATTAGTTTGATTTTTTGGATGTTCCTGGCTGTGATGGGTTAGTTGGTTGACGGGGTGTCAGCAATCGCAGGTAGTACACTGCACCTGCGGTGTTGCCCCTGACTGGCTGGAATGTTACCGTTATCTTTTTGCGTCCGGCGAGCATTGTTGCAGGAATTTGATATTCGCATTCGATAAATTCGGACCGGTTCCATCTCCCTGTGTTGTCGACCGTCAGCCATTTTTTTCCGTCTATCAGGATGTTGAATTTACGGGCACCCCATTCAGCGCCCCAGTATTTTACCAGCAGGGAAAGATGTTGTTGCCCACCGGTTGACAACTCATAACTGAAATAGCCACCCTCTGCGGCCGATCGCCAGAAAACACCCTGCTGGTTTCCGGTGGTGGACCGCTCCTGTTTCATGAAGTGGTCAGCTTCCGGTTGTTGTTCGCCGGGCGCTACAAAATCGATCGTCCGGTCCTGCAATGCCAGCATGTACTCTTCTGTACGCGCGAAGGAATCGATGTACTGGTGATAGCTATTGCTATCGAGAGCCATCCAGTACATCATGTAACGGGAATCGTGGATTTTGTAAAACGGTTCCAGTACGAGTGGTTGGGCATTGATAAAGTGGATACCGGATGCGGACCAGGTCATGGGTTGTGATGGTACCGGGGTAAGTTTACTACCCAGCTGGCTGATGTGGTCATCGATGATGATGGGTGATTGTTCAATAGGCAGGCGTGGGCCCGATGCAATATGACCCCAGCGGCCATCATCCGCCACCAGTCCGGGCAGGCTGTCACCCGGCATGCGCGCAGCAAGCAACACTGGCCCCCGCATAAAAGCGATATAGGATGGAAGGTTGGGCATCGGCTCAACCGTTGTTGACATTGGCAGCGACATTTCGATGATGTCATCTTTTTTCCAGGTCCGTGTGATCGGGATGTAGGACGATGGTGATGCGGTGTAGCTGAATTTTACCCCATTGATAGTAATATCCGGTTGTGTGCCGGTTATCCATCCGGGAAAACGCAAGAGAAGGGTGAAGGTGCTGTTACCCGAGTTGATGCGGATAGTGGTGGACTCTTTTTCCGGGAATCCTGTTTGCTGCACCAGTTCCAGGTTTTTTTCTTTCCAGTTAAGTGCAGAGGAAATGAACAGGTTGACAAAAAGTGAATCGGCGGTATGCGTGTAAATAAACTGGTTGTACTTGCCATGATTTTCCATGCCGCTTCCCACGCAACACCACATGGCCTGGTTTGGCGACGAGTACACGCGGTAATGCCGCGGACGGGCAGGTGTGAAGTATACATAACCACCATGTACCGGATGCTGGGTGGAAAGGATATGGTTATAGAGTGCACGTTCATAGTAGTCGGCATAACGTGCCTGCGGGTTTATGCGGAAAACGGTTTCGGTCAGTTTCAGCATGTTGTAGGAATTGCATGTTTCCGGACCCTCCACGTCGTTTACAAAGTCGCGCGCAGCATTGGCTGACGGAAAAAATTCGCGCCGGCTGTTGCCGCCAAATGCAAGCGTCCTGTTGCTGACCACTGTTTCCCAGAAAAAGGTCCCCGCCTTTATGTAAGCCGAATCTGCTGCCACTTCGCCGATCCTTTCAAAACCAATCGCTTTTGGCACCTGGGTATTCGCGTGCAGGTTGTCCAGGTTATCCCTGCTGTCTTTCATAGCATCGAGCAACAGGTGGTGGGAGAATTTTTTTGCAGCCTGCAGGTATTTTTTGTTGCCTGTTATCTGGAACGCATCCGCCAGTATTTCATTCATGCCACCATGCTCCGTTGCCAGTACCTGTTGCATCTGCGTTTCGGACAGGTCATGGGTAATCATGATTGACCAGTCGCAGAAGGCAAGGAACAGTTGCTTTGCGTCTTCGTCAGCCGCGTACAACCAGGCATCACGCAGCCCCGCATACATTTTATGCAGGTTGTAAAAGGGAACCCATGCTTTCCGGAAAGCAGTGAAATCGCCTTTGCGGAATGTTTCCCAGATACTGCCGCTGTTGGGAACAGCGCCAATGTAACCTGCAGACCAGCCGCCCCTGCGGTTGTTTGCCTGAAGGCAGGCTTTGAGTTCGCTGATCATGTAATCCATTCGGCGGCCGCAGGCGCTGTCGCCGGTTGACCCGTAATTGATGGCCAGGGCCGACAGGTAATGGCCACCGACGTGCCCGTCCAGCCCATCCCAGTTGGAATACGAGTCTTTCTTTGCCGATAGTCCGGCTTCCCTGCGGAAACCCGCGAGTAAACGATCGGTATCATATTGCAGGAGTGTGCTGATATTGAGGTCACGCGCCTTTTTGAACGGCCCGTCGAGCAACTGTACGTCGGCTGCCGGGAATTCATTGCTGTATAATTTATCCTGTGCCAGCAAGTGATTGCCTCCCGCCTGGAGTGACAACCATAATGACAACACGTATATTATTTTGTTTTTGTTCACAGCAGGCATTTAAATGTCAATCTGACTAATATAAAAAAACGCAACGGATTTCCGCAAGTGAGGGCCGTTTATTTTACCGGCCTTCTTAGCGCCGGATAGTATTACCTCATTGCACCTGATCCCTGGGCCGGCCTGATCAGCTGGTATTTGCCACTGAGATGCATCAGGCTGAAGAGGTACATGAGTCCGTCGAAATATGGATCGAAGTAACCATCGCTGTAAGGTTCCAGTTTAGCGTTCCAGATGGCACTGATAAAATCCCTGCTTTCTTTTTTGTCCGACACCAGGGCAGTGGTAGCTGCGGTTGAAACGAGTCCGAGTGAATGCCTGAGTTTTTTTTCCGGTCCGGCCTGCAGGATAAAGTCAGGCGTTGATCCGTCCAGTGCAAACTGGTCATCGTACCGGTCGAGTCCTTTCCCACGCAGGAATTGCTGGAACCGGGACGCATAACTTTTCTGCCAGTCAGTGTCTTTGTGAAACCAGGCGTAGTCCATGGAAATATTCATTGGAACGCGCCATGAATCGTACCGGAAACCCGGCGGCATCCACCTGGTAGGGTGGGGTGCACCACTGAATTCGGTGTAATCGGAGTTCAGTCCGGTGACGGGATCGCATGCGCGATGCAGGAATGCCCTTGAGGTATCGGCACAGTCCCGGTAAAACTGTTCGTGCCCGTCAGCCGCATACATCGCCCACACTTCCAGGAATGCGGGAAGGTGGTAAGAGGGATCCGTCCAGTTGTATCCATCACCTTCCGGCACGAAAGTGATTTGTTTGTGGGCCAGGTTGATGATGGATCGCACGCGGCCGGTGCTGTCTTTCGACCACATGGCATCCAGGATGCGTCGCGCTTCGCCATAATAATTTACGCTGCCGTTGTTTCCCCAGCGGTTAGATGCAAAGAGCAGGCTGGTGATGAAAAACAGTTCACCATCGGAAGCCGATCCTTCTGAGTTTTTTTTGAGTGTCCGGGGTTCAATGCTCCAGGCAAAATATCCTTCACGCGGTCCTTCCTGGTGCTGCAGGTATTTTTTGGACCATCGCCAGATGCGGTCGAAGATTTCTTTCCTGTCCAGCTGCACGGCAACCATCATTCCGTACGACAAGCCTTCCGAGCGCGCGTCGTTATTCTTGATATCGGAGACATATGCCATAGAATCGCCCACTTCAAAATATATGCGGTGCGGGCCTTCGAACAGGTCGTGGAATGCTTTATCCACTTTGGCGTTGATATCGGCCTTCCGGTACCCGTGTTCGGCAAATACGTTGCGGTAGTGGTTGGTGGCGGCAGCGCCTTTCTGCTGCGCCGGTAGCTGGAACGGAAATAAGGAAACAATGGCCAGCAGCAGGTAGCATGCAGGCATGGGGAACACCCGTGTTATTCGATTCATATACAAGTTTCGTTAAGGCAGGCACGCTGGCATTGCAGGGTGACCGTCCCAAAACTAGCATTTTGAAATCGATTGCAGAGTTTTTCGGGAATTATTTCTGAAAATTATACAGCTGCTTTCTTACGTGCACTTTTAACGGATGACTCGCGGATCACCAGGTTGGAATGAACCGTAATGGTGCTGGTTTGTGCAAGGGTGCTGCCACCTTTGAGGTGATCAATCAGGTTACGCGCAGCAATCTCACCCATCGTTTTACCCGGGTAATTGATAGTTGACAAGGTTGGTTCAATCAGCTCGCCGATTGCGTCATTGTTAAAACCCACCACCGCAATATC
Source organism: Chitinophagaceae bacterium (assembly GCA_004173255.1). Lineage (GTDB taxonomy): Bacteria > Bacteroidota > Bacteroidia > Chitinophagales > Chitinophagaceae > JBEVJC01. The sequence continues at coordinate 4,882 of SDZZ01000122.1, forward strand.
ATTGGGCACTGCAACCCCTTTGGCTTTCAGGGTTTTGATCACTACCGCCGCCAGGAAGTCGTTCGTTATGAAAATTCCGTCCGGGAGGGGTTTCAGTTTCAGGATCCTTTCCGCTGCGTCCACACCGGCATGCTGGCTGATGTCTTCCAGTATCAGGAGATCCTTGTGGAATGTAAGTTTACCCGAAGCCAGTGCACGTTTGTAGCCATTAAACCGCTGGGAGTATACGTTCCGTTTCAGGGTGGAAGTAATATGGGCAATCCGTTTGCAACCCTGGTCCATCAGGTGCCTCGTTGCAATGTAGCCGCAGTTTTCATTGTCAATGACCACTACTGTGCGGTTTCCATCCTGCTCCACCCGGTCGAAGAAGACAACAGGGACATTTTTTTCGTAGAAGGAGTTGAAATGATCGAGGTTTTCGGTTTCGAAAGAAAGGGATGCAATGAGCCCGTCGACCCGTTTGTCAAAAAGGTTGCGCACATTGGCCTGCTCCTGGGCAAAACTTTCCGAGGAGTGCGCAATGATGAGGTCGTATCCTTCTGCAGTAGTCACCTTCTCAATGCCTGCCAGCACCGACGTAATAAAGTTACTATTCAGCTCATGGACCAGCACACCGATGGTTTTTGATTGCTGGCTGCGCAGGTTGCGGGCAAAATGGTTAGTCCGGTATCCAAGGTCATTGGCCAGGTCAAGCACCTTTTTCTTGGTCTTTTTATTTACCGCCGGATGGTTTTGCAATGCACGGCTGACAGTAGCGCCAGACAACTGGAGCTTTTCCGCGATGTCGTAGATGGTAACTTCTTTTCGACTTTTCATTCTCTGTTTTAGATATATTAAAAATAACGAAAGAATGGGGAACAATTTCTTTGCAATCGATTGCAAATCAAAAAGATCTTTTTATATTGCTTCAAAATAAGCCTCTCGATGGGATAGGAGGGAGAAGGCTTTTTTATTTGTCATTTGAACAATTAATTTAACCATCGACCCTGGTATAACGTTGCAGTAAGGGCAATCCGGTCAGCCGGCCGGGTTCCCTGGCTCAACAGGAACAGGTTACATTTTAATTGTCAATATCACAAATAACACTATTTTTGATTGCAAAGCTTGTCATATGTCTTCACAATATGTCATCGGTGTCGATTTCGGAACCGATTCCGTCCGAACCATTATAGCCGATACAGCCGATGGCCGCGAGATCGCCTCCGCCACCTTTATTTACCCCCGCTGGAAAAAAAACCTGTATTGTGATGAAGACCGGAACATGTTCCGTCAGCATCCGCTGGACTATGCGGAGGGACTGGAGGCAACTGTCACTGCCTGTCTTGCAAAAGCTGGTCCCGCAGTAGCTTCTTCAGTGCGCGCCCTGTCGGTTGACACAACCGGTTCAACACCTTGTTTTGTTAACCGGGAAGGCACACCCCTTGCGATGCTGCCGGGATTTGAAGAAAATCCAAACGCGATGTTCATATTGTGGAAAGACCACACATCGGTCAAGGAAGCAACAGAAATAAATGATTATGCAGCAGGGCAACCGGTCAATTACCTGAAATACGTTGGTGGTATTTATTCATCAGAATGGTTCTGGGCTAAAATGCTTCATACCCTCCGCGTGGACGAAGCGGTAGCGAAAGAGGCCTGGTCGATGGTAGAGCATTGCGACTGGATCCCTTACCTGCTTACCGGCGGCAATGATGTTATGAAACTGAAAAGAAGTGTCTGTGCCGCCGGGCACAAGGCGCTCTGGTCACCCGAATTCGGCGGCCTGCCACCGGACGATTTCTTTGCGGGTATTGACCCATTGCTGAAGGGCAGGGCTGCGCAGTTGTTCAGTGATACTTACCCGAGTTCCTGCCCCGCCGGTGTAATATCGCCGGAGTGGGCCTCCCGCCTGGGTTTGCCAGCCGATGTAGTAATCGGTGTGGGTGCATTTGATGCCCATATGGGCGCCGTAGGTGGTCAGATTGAACCGTATCATCTCTGTAAAATAATGGGTACGTCGACCTGCGATATCCTGGTGGTGCCGGAGGCTGAGGCGAGCTCCACACCGGTAACCGGTATCTGCGGGCAGGTAATGGGTTCAGTTATACCCGGCATGCTGGGGATGGAGGCGGGGCAGTCTGCCTTCGGCGATTCGTATGCCTGGTTCAGCCGCCTTTTAATGGAACCGTTTACCGAATTAATGAATAAATCATCTGTTGCCGGCCAGGACCTGGCCGCACAGCTGCTCGATGAAATGCAATCAGCGCTGCTGCCGATGCTTTCGCAAAAAGCATCCCTTCTTCCATTTGATGAAACAAGTGAGATAAGTGTGGACTGGCTGAATGGCCGGCGTACACCCGATGCAAACCAGTTGTTAAAAAGTGCATTGCTCGGGCTGAACCTGGGAACAGATGCGGCAAGGCTCTTCCGCGCAATTGCCGAGTCTACCTGTTTTGGAGCCCGCAGCATTTCTGACCGGTTCATCAGCCAGGGAATTCCGGTGAAAGGACTGATTGGAATGGGAGGGGTTGCAAAAAAATCGCCCTTCATTATGCAGATGATGGCCAACGTACTCAATATGCCTTTACGCATCCATGCAAGTGAACAGACCTGCGCGCTTGGAGCAGCCATGTTTGCAGCAACGGCGGCCGGCATTTTCCCGGATGTACAAACAGCCATGCAAGCGATGGGACAGGGTTTCGAAACGGAATACCATCCCGACCCCGCAATGGTTCCCCTGTACGAAAAGCGTTACCAGCGCTTCCTGCACCTGGGACAATACATCGAAGCCGAAACTATGGCCAGCCAGGCTGCGTTAAATAAAAACTGAAACTACCCGCGATGATTACATACCAGCAAATACGTGAAGATGCTTACCAGGCAAATATGCAATTGCCCAGGCTGGGCCTGGTGCTGTTTACATTTGGGAACGTGAGTGTAGCCGACCATAAGGAAGGCGTATTTGCCATCAAACCAAGTGGCGTGGCCTACGATGAACTCACCCCTGAAAAAATGGTGATCGTTGATTTCGATGGCAACACAGTCGATGGCACGCTGCGGCCGTCGTCGGACACAAAAACCCATGCCGTCCTGTACAAACACTGGCCAAAGGCTGGCAGCATCGTGCACACGCATTCAACCTACGCTACTGCATGGTCACAATCGTTGAGGGATATACCGCTATATGGTACCACGCACGCAGATCACCTGACAGTTGATATACCCTGCGCGCCACCGATGGACGATTCGCTGATCAGTGGCGATTATGAATACCAGACCGGCTACCAGGTAATTAATGAAATGGAACGACGGGGTCTCAGTTACGAGGAGGTTGAAATGATACTGCTGGGCAACCACGCCCCGTTTACCTGGGGAAGCACCAGCAAGAAAGCACTCTACAACAGTGCAGTACTGGAAGCCATTGCAAAAATGGCCTACATCACCGAGTCGGTACATACCGATGTACAGCGGATGAAGGATTCGCTGATCCGGAAACACTATGAACGTAAGCATGGCAGGGACAGCTACTATGGACAATAAAAGATTATAAAAAAAATACACAATGATTGACCTGAAAAAATTTGAAGTCTGGTTTATAACCGGCAGCCAGCACCTGTACGGAAAGAAAACGCTGGACGAGGTAGCCGATCATTCGCAGCAGATTGTACGATCATTGGCGGCTGATCCCGCCATCCCCGTAACACTCATCTGCAAGCCAACTGTTACCACACCCGAAGAAATTACAAAGTTGCTGGCAGAAGCAAATGCCAGCAGCAGTGTGATCGGGATCATTACTTGGATGCATACTTTTTCCCCGGCAAAAATGTGGATCACCGGTCTCAAAAACCTGCAGAAGCCCATGCTTCACCTGCATACACAGTTCAACCGCGATATTCCCTGGGGTGAGATTGATATGGATTTTATGAACCTCAACCAGAGTGCACACGGTGACCGTGAATTCGGTTTTATTGTAAGCCGCCTCCGGCGCAACAGGAAAGTAGTGGCAGGGCACTGGCAGGATCCAAAGGTTATTGACAGTATAGCGGTATGGTCGAGGGCCGCAGCTGCGTGGGCCGACTGGCAAGGCGCAAAATTTGTCCGCTTCGGAGACAACATGCGTTATGTAGCGGTAACAGACGGCGACAAAGTGCAGGCCGAATACCAGTTTGGTTTTTCAGTCAATACCCACGGCATCGGTGACCTCGTTGCAGTCATCGGACAGGTGACTGACAGTGAACTGAACGGACTACTGGCCGAATATGAACAACAATATTCAATCGAAGCCGACCTGCTCCACGGGGGCGCCAGGCGGCAATCGCTTGTTGAAGCGGCAAGGATTGAACTGGGATTGAAAAAATTCCTGGAACAGGGAAACTTCAAAGGGTTTACTGACACCTTTGAAGACCTGCACGGCATGCTGCAGCTGCCAGGCATCGGCGCGCAGCGGATGATGACAGCCGGTTACGGTTTTGCCGGTGAAGGTGACTGGAAAACAGTAGCCCTGGTAAGGGCAATGAAGGTAATGGCCACCGGCCTCAAAGGCGGTAACTCATTTATGGAAGATTACACATACCATTTTGATCCGGCCGATTCAATGGTTCTTGGCTCACACATGCTGGAAATCTGTGAAAGCATTGCCGGCGATAAGCCATCCGTGCAGGTCCATCCGCTGGGAATTGGCGGTAAAGCCGATCCGGCCCGCCTTGTGTTTACCGCGGGGGCCGGACCAGCACTGAACGCTTCGATGGTTGATATGGGCAACCGCTTCCGGCTTATTGTAAACGAAGTGGAAGCAGTAACACCCCGGCACGACCTGCCCAAACTGCCGGTGGCAAGGGTTCTCTGGAAGCCACTTCCCGATATGAAAACAGGTTGCGAAGCCTGGATCCTTGCGGGTGGAGCACACCACACATGCTATTCGCAGAACCTCACACGCGAGCACTTGCAGGATTTTGCCGATATCGCCGGAATAGAATTCCTGCTGATAGGTGAAGGAACAACACTGGGTGCATTCCGCCAGGAAATCCGGATCAACGAAGTTTTTTTCCACCTGAATAAATAACATCACAACGCATACCGGCAGCTGTCAGCTTCCGGTATGCCAGTCAAAACGATTCTGCCATGAATAACGACCTCGGTTTCTTCGACTACCTGATCTTTGCTGTTTACTTTCTCCTGGTATCCGGTTATGGCTACTGGGTTTACCGCCGCAAAAAAAAGACGGTGACCAATACCAAGGATTTTTTCCTTGCCGAAGGATCACTGACATGGTGGGCCATCGGTGCATCACTCATTGCCTCCAATATTTCAGCCGAACAATTTATCGGCATGAGTGGCAATGGCTTTTTTGCCGGTATCGCCGTTGCGGCGTATGAATGGGTGGCAGCGATCGCGCTGATCATTATCGCGGTTTGGTTTATCCCGATCTACCTGAAGAACCGGATTTTTACCATGCCCCAGTTCCTCAAAGTGCGCTACAATGAAACAGTCGCACTGATCATGGCCATTTTCTGGTTGTTCCTGTACATCTTCGTCAACCTGACCTCGATCCTGTACCTGGGTGCTGTAGCAATCAACGGCCTCACCGGTGGTCATTACCTGCACGAAATCATGATCGGTCTTTCCATCTTCGCCATCATCATTACACTTGGTGGCATGAAGGTGATCGGATATACCGATGTGATCCAGGTTACGGTACTCATTATCGGCGGACTGGCAACCACCTACATGGCGCTGACCCTGGTGAGTGAAAAATTCGGACTGGGCCGCGATGCACTGGCTGGCTTCAATATGTTGCTGAAAGATGCGCCGGAGCATTTTGAAATGATCATTCCCAAACCCGGACCTGGTTCGACCCAACTGGAAATTGACAAATATCTGATCCTGCCTGGCA
>SDZZ01000590.1 GCA_004173255.1 Chitinophagaceae bacterium
TTTCAGAGGTGTCCCTATCGATCTTTTGGGTCAGGATGATAAAGGTGAAATCCTGGTCTTCAAATGTAATTCGCATTGGTAAACCCATTGCTGCAAAGATAACGATAGAATTGGATCGGGGGGAAATAACCTACTGTTTATAAGCAGTCCAGTTACCAGTGCCGAAGCTAACGGGATTTTTTTCGCTTGGTCTTTTAGGCCCTGCCAGAAAGGGGTATGCCTAGGGAAAGGCTTTTCTGTAAAGCTGGCAAACGACGGTGCTTTTATTTGTTGAGTTTCTGCTGAATGATTTCCAGCCGATCGGAGCGCAGCTTGTCGGCATGCCGGCCGGAATCGTCCAGCTTTTTGATGGCAAGGATAAGGCCCCGGTTCAAATCCGCCAGTTCTTTTTTGCTAAGGTTCACCATCATTGCAACAAAGCTAAGGAAATTCATAGCTTGCTGTTTACGGGATTCCGTATCGTGCTATTGCGTTTTAGCCGGTCGTTTATTAAGCCCATCATCCCCTTGCTTTTTGGCAGTGGGGTGATGGGCAAGCGAAACACCAGGTTGTTTCGGCTTAGGGTATTTGACACCTACTTGTCAAAATGATAGGCGTAGGTGATCGATTTTCCGAGCTGGTCGGTGATATAGAGGTTCACGTGGTAATGTCCACCCAGCAGGGGGGAGACTTCCAGGTTCCTGTTGAGCGAATAGCTGCGCTGGCCGGTGAGGTCCTGCTCCCTGAATTCAAAAACCTTTGTCCAGGGGGAGGACTGCACCTCAACTTCGACTTTGGCCAATCCGTTTTGGGCTGCGATTTCCGCTGCCAACCTAAGCTGGTTGCCGTTGAGCCTGATATTTATACCGCTGGCGCTGGGCAGGCTGGTGTCCCTTGCGATCCTGAAAATGGTTTTGGCCTGACTGGTTTTTCCGGTCTGATCGGTTACGATCACCAGTAGCTCATAGTCGCCTGTCTTTGCGTTTTCAGGTACGCTGATGTGCTCGTGGAAAACCGCATTTTTTTTGCCGGCGTAGCCTTGGCTATAGGTATGGAGGAAATCCCAGGCGATGTCGGTTTTCGCATAGGTTATCTGCAGCTTAATGCTGGCTATGTTGCCAGGGGCGGCAACAGCCATTTCCAGGTGCAGTTCGTGCCCGGCATAAACTAGCTTACTGTTTGCGGTGCCAACTTCTTTGATTTCCACCTGCGGTGCTGCAGTATTTTCAGGCTGTAAATCCTTCTTGCAGGAAAAAAGCATGGCAGCCATTCCCAGAAGGATAGTCAGGGTTGTTTTTTGATAGCTCATATTCTTATAACTCGGTTATTGCTGCTGGTAGCTGCCCGAATAGTATAAACTGCTCAAACGGAATACGGTGAGTTTACCATTGGAAACATAGCCGATCTCCGTGCCGCCACTGGTGGTGGCCTTGAAGGCATTGCCACCGTAAAGGGTATAGCTGCTGCTGGTATTGTCTATGGCCGCAGCGTCTGTTCCAGATCCATAGCTGGAAATATCCCGGCTGAAATTGTAGTTCAGTCCGGCCCTGCTCAGCGTGCCGCTCATGCCCATTTCATCGCCCTTGAAAACTCGGCCGGCCAATTGGTTGGACTGCTTGAGCGGGAAAATTTCGCCCGTGGTTTCATATTCCAATGGTCCGGCACCTTTATAGGATGCGGCGGTGATCCTTTTGTCCTTGTCAAGGGTAAACTTTGCCGTACGGGCATTGCCCCCGGTAACCTCGAAGCTTAGCTCGCTATCTGTCAAGGTGTAGTTGCCTACCACGTTGGTAGCCGATGAACTGATAAAAAGGGCCTTGTTGTTTTCCAGGAACTGTAGGAAGAACACTGAGGTGTATTTGCTGCTGCCGGTTTTGGGCTTGATGGTGATCGCTACCAGTTGGTCCCTGATGTCAAAAGGAGTGAGGGGTTCGGGCTGGAGTTCCGGGTCGCGTTTGCAGCCGATGGCCAGCAATAGGGTGAAGCAGATTAGCAGTGATGTTTTGATTGTTCTCATGTGATTTGATTGTTTTTATTTAAGGGGATTGGTTTGTTCGGTATGGTGCAGTGTTTTGCAGGCAGGCTTGCTGCCTGGCCACTGGACTGGCTGGCTGGCGTCAAGCAATTTATAAGAGTTTTTTTTAGCAGGACCACTTGGGACGGTAGGTTGGCTGTGCTGCCAAATAAAGCCTGCCCAGACCACGGCCGCCCAGCCCAACTTCAAGAGGCCTATTCCAGGCGTATGCGCAAAAGCAAGGCTCAAAGTTTTCCCGAATCATCGGGGATTGCGAATGGCCTATGGCAGGGCTTGGGCCATGCCTTTTGTAATTCTGAAAAATAACCTGGAGCAGCTGAGCTCAGCGACGGCTGGCTAAAAAGGCTAGCTTAAGG
>SDZZ01000591.1 GCA_004173255.1 Chitinophagaceae bacterium
AGCGAGGATCGGAAAATTAACCCAATGGGTCCATCGCATCAGGAAGGAATGCTTTTTCCGGACAGCTTTCATATTCATATTAGCTTTTTTTATGGCAGTATATACGAGACTGTTGCCGCTGATATAAGCCCATCCTGCTTTTGCAGGAATGCCACAACCGACCATTTGTTTGGTGCTGCTCCGTCCGGAATCTTAAATTCCGCTGTCCCCTTTCCACCGGTAAACGAGCGAAAGTCCCTCACGATACGTACATGATGCATGCTGATGCCGGCATTCTCCCCTCTCCTGATTTCACTCGTTGCTTCGTCCTGGATCAATGCAAGACAAAGCTTTTGCCCATTGCCTGTGGCGCTTGAATAGTCAACTTTGATATGACCGGTCGCGTCTGCATGACCACTGAGGTCAATCTTTTTATCACCGCTCTTTGCCAACTGTTCCTCTACTGTGCGAAAAAGTTTCGCCTTGTTGGAACCTACAAATTCGGTCTGACCGTTCACCACAACCTGGGGCGTGTAAATACTCTGAAGCCGGAAAGTTCCTGCATAATCCCGTTGCCTGTCGGTAAACCGCGAATCACTGAATGCATCTTTCCAGCCGAGGCGGTCCCAGTAGTCTACATGGTAACTGAGCACTAATACATTTTCGGGAAACTTCTGCAGCAGCTCCTCCACAGCCCTTTCCGCAGGCGGGCAACTGGAACAACCTTCAGAGGTAAACAACTCAACCACTGCCACGCTGTTTCCGGATTGCATTGCAGGCCCGGGAGTTTTGCCTCCCGATATACCGGCATTAGTACAGGCCATATATCCAAATGGCATCAGGGAGAACCACAGAAAAAACGGGAACCGGTGCATATCAGTGACTGATTTAGAATTAACCTGCTTAAAGGTAGAGCATTTTGGATCGCTGCCTCAACGGCAGTTCTCACAGAAGTATCACTTCTGCGTAGCTGATTTTAAACGGGACACAAAGGGTATACTTCCGTGATAAATTCTGGCATGTATGGTTCCATTGTTGTTATGATGCGGGTATTGATTTATTAAAAAATATAAAATGAAACCCAACACGATCAGACATCCGCTGCAAGCGCTTTTTCCCCTTTTTCTGCTGCTGACTTTCCTCCTTACTGCCTGCGACAAAAATGACGTCAAAGACCGACCATCATATGATGTGGTTTATCTTCAATCCAATAATTTCAACGACAACCAGAACGCAGTCATTGCCTACCGCACCATGTCGGACGGCACACTGGAGATGCTGCCCGGAAGCCCCTTCCTGACTGGTGGATCCGGCGTGGGAAATCCAATGCAGATCCTGGGGCCACTCGATTCGGATTATGAACTCCGTTTTTCATCGGATAAAAAGTTCCTGCTTGCCGTAAACTCCGGAAGTAATACGATTGCCGTATTTACCATCATGTCCGATGGCCAGTTACAGCCCGTAGCAGGTTCTCCGTTCCCATCGGGTGGACAGACCCCTGTCTCTATTGACATCACCGGCAACCAGGTATTTGTTGCCAACAAAAGCCAGGATCCTTTACATGCTACCCCGATGTTGCCCAACTATTCTTCTTTTACCATTGATGGAAATGGCAAACTGACCGCAGCATCGGGTAAACAGGAAACGGTGGCTGGTTCGTCGCCTTCAAACGCACTGCTGTCGAGGGATGGCAAATACCTGTTTGCAACGGACTTTTTAAGTTTTATGCTCGATGCGCCAAAGGGTACATTGAGATCATACAGTATTGGTACCGGCAGCAGCCTCACACCAGTTTCCGGTACGCCCTATATTTTGCCGGCAGGTGCCATGCCCGACAACGGGGCACTGGGACTATGGCAGCATCCATCAGGTAATCCTTTGTATGTAGGCCTGCCGGTACAGGGCAAGGTCGGCGTATTTAATATTGACGCTTCTACCGGAGCATTATCGATGCAGACCAGCGTGGCTGCCGGACCAGCCGCCTGCTGGCTGAGAACGAATAATTCAGGTGATAAACTTTATGTACTGAACTCGGCTGCAAATACCGTTCAGGTATACAACACCAGCAACCCCTCTTCACCATCGTCCATGCAGGTGATTGAACTGAAAATGTCCGGACCAGAATATCCGGGACCAGGAACAGCCATGTTCAAAACCAGCCAGGACTTCTCACTTCATTTATCGCCCGATGAAAAAACATTGTACGTGTTGTGCCAGCACACCAATACCGATTTTTCGATCGGGAATTACAATTACCTGCACTCCCTGAAAGTAAATGCAGATGGAACACTTGTTGAAGAGACCGAGCCTGTTCAGCTTCCTGTTGCAAGCAATATCCGTCCCAAGGGACTGGCAGTGATTACGCGTAAATAACTACGTTGAGCGC
>SDZZ01000123.1 GCA_004173255.1 Chitinophagaceae bacterium
TCATATAGCCGCCTGAATCCTGCCCCGCCAGTTGTGGCACCGATTTGGATTGAGAGTGTGCAGACAGGTAGCCTCACGACTACTATGCGTTTAACAATTAAATTTTTTTTTATGGACAAGATGGAACTTAAGGGCAACTGGAACGTGCTGAAAGGAAAGGTGAAACAGGCCCATGCAGACTTCACAGATGACGATCTTAAATATGAGGAGGGAAAAGATGATGAATTATTTGGCCGCCTCCAGAAAAAGCTTGGAAAAACCAAGGATGAGGTAGTCCATTGGTTGAAGTCACTAGGGTAAAATTGCTTCGGGGACAACAGGGGTAAGTGGGACGACATCGTTCCACTTCCTTTTTAGGGGCCGACCTGATTAAAATCAGCTCAGCCGATGCCCGGCGTCATGTTAATACGATTTTCCATGTTGCAGTTTTGTCCTTATAAAACAAACAACATGGAAGCCTTTCATCATCCCATTGCACATGTTACTCCTAATCACAAAGCCGGAATCACCCACCGTTTTATAGAATGGTGCGATAACCAGAATAAAAATCGAATCGCCTGGATGGCGATTGCCCTCGCCGGACATGGATGTGTTCTTACGCCGATCACTATCTTCTTTATCATGATGGGTGGCAACCATTTTATTTTCTGGCCGATGGCTATGGTTGCCATGACGGCGTGCCTTATTGTAAATCTGGCTGCATTGCCTACCAGAATAACAATTCCCGTGTTTTTTCTGAGCCTGCTGGTAGACATCGTGGTTATTGCCAACTGCGTTGCAGCCGGGCTACACTTTGTTTAAGGATCTTTCCGGCCCAGGTGTAAATACCATCGGCTTCTCGTATGTCCGGTCCATTTTGCTGATGCGGCGATGGATTTTTTCTACAAGGAATTTAGGTGCCAGCACGCGCATACATTCGCCAAATCCAAGGATCTCGCGTTCCAGTTCAAAATTCAGTACTACGTCCAGCCGGACAATAATGCCTGTTTCATCCTGTTTTAATAACTGTTGCGAGGGATGGATTGGTTTGGTGAGTACATAGGGTGCATTTTGTTTTTCAACAAAAAGGATAACCCGGCGGGCGCGATCCTTAGGTGACTTTGTTACGCCGAGCAGGTCATCATAGTACCGGTCAAAGTCAATTCCCCCGTAGTCGAGAAAACGCTCTTTCACCAGCTCCTGGAATTCGACGATCCGGTCGAGAGCCAGCGTGAACAGTGTGTCATTCTTTTTCATTCGTCCGATCACAAACCAGCGGTTGCGATATTCTTTCAACAGGTAAGGAAAGAATATATACTGTTGGGGTTTTGTTGCATTGAAGGACCGGTATTCGAGAAGTAACGGGGTCTTGTTCAGGATTGCCTGGTATAATGCGGTAATAAACTGACGCCCCTTCAGTTGTTTATTGTCTTCGAACTGGATGCAGTCGCGACTCCGGTTAGTTGACCTGTTTAAATTATTTTCCAGCTTCGCAATCATTTCGCTCATCTCGTCAAAATAGTTGAAGCCGTTAAACTGTTTCAGCATGCCTACTATCTCCTTCATTTTTTCGACATCGGCATCATTGATCGGCGCATTGGTGATACTGAATCCGTCTTCACTGTACGAATAAAACTTTCGGTCCTTCACGATAATCGGGGCATTGTACCCCAGTTTATCGCTGCGCATCAACTGAAGATCGGCCTGCAGCGTCCTGCGGCTTACACCAGAAGCAATCCCTTCCGTGTCATACAATTTATCAGATACCTTTCGGATAAGGTCATCCAGCGTCCATTTCCTGTACCGGTTACGCAGGCATTCATCAATCGTTTTATAGCGGATCAGTGCGAGTTTGTTTACAGACATAAGCAGTGGTTGTATTTCAAAGATAAAGTTCCACGTGTCACTACGCAATAGATCTGCGTAGTTGAAACTGTTTTACATTTTCCTTTAAAATATTTCCCGCTCATGACGTTGATTATTAGCCGGTTAAATTTTTAATCTCCTGAACACAATGGCTGCGCAGTTCGGCTGCGTTGGTGTGCATGCATATTTGCTTTAGCGGACGCGAAGATGACAGCACCCGGCAATGGGGCCGGGTGCTTATAAAAAAATTTAAATTTACAGCCGGTTGCGACCGGTAAAAAACAAAGCAATGGAACAGTTGATAACCGCAAACGAATTGAAGGAGATTGGGTATGGGGAAGGCAAAATCCTTGGCCTTGTGCTGAAGGCCGCCAATACGAAAATACTGGCAGGTGAAAAGCAGGAGGTTCTTGCCCTGGTTAAAAAATTAAAACAATATCCCGAAAGTTTCCTGGATGATAAAATACTGAACCCGATTGCAACAGCAATGATTGAGGAAGCGCAGCCACCTGCGGAAGGTATGATCGCACTGAAGGAAAACCCGGGCCAGTATGCTGTTTATGGTGCCGGCTATATTGAAGACGGCGCCATGAAGCAAATGAATGTAGCCATGGCATTGCCGGTGACGGTTGCGGGTGCATTGATGCCGGACGCCCACCAGGGTTACGGCCTGCCGATCGGAGGTGTACTTGCTACGAAAAATGCAATCATCCCCTACGGTGTTGGTGTCGATATAGGCTGCCGGATGGCACTTACCGTGTTTGATATTCCGGAAAACTATTTCCTGGAGAACGAAGCCAAATTCAAACGCGAACTGGTTGCGCATACTAAGTTTGGTGCAGGTCATGGTTTCCATGGAAGATACAAGGCCGATCATGCGGTCCTCGACAGCGCCGACTTCAATGTTGCGCCATTTGTAAAACAATTACATGATAAGGCATATAGCCAGTTAGGAACATCCGGCGGTGGCAACCATTTTGTGGAGTGGGGCATTATTGAATTCACCGGGCGTGATGAGGCGCTTAATATGGAGAAAGGAAAATACCTCGCCTTGCTGTCCCATTCCGGTTCACGTGGTTTTGGTGCAACCATCGCAGGTCACTACACCCGGCTGGCGAAAGAGATTTGTAAACTGCCGAAAGAGGCAATTAACCTGGCTTACCTCGACCTGGACAGCGAAGCGGGACAGGAATACTGGATTGCCATGAACCTTGCAGGCGACTATGCTTCTGCCTGTCATGAGATCATTCACCAGAAATTGGTTGCCGCAGTGGGTGGCAAGGTGCTCGCAAAAGTGGAAAACCACCACAACTTTGCCTGGAAGGAAACCTGGAATGGGGAGGAGGTGATCGTACACCGGAAAGGCGCTACACCAGCGGGTCAGGGCGTAATGGGAATTATTCCAGGATCCATGACTGCACCTGGTTTCCTTGTTCGCGGAAAAGGGGATGAGCAGGCAATCAACTCTGCTTCCCACGGGGCCGGGCGGCAAATGAGCCGCACCAAGGCGATCCAGACCGTTACAAAAGAGGAAATGAGGGCCGAGTTGAAGGAGAAAGGTGTAACGCTGATTGGCGCAGGACTCGACGAAGCACCGATGGCCTACAAGGATATCAATAAAGTAATGGGGGCACAAACCGCCCTGGTTGATGTGATAGCGAAATTCACCCCCAAGATGGTTCGGATGGCCGATGACGGAAGCAGGGAAGATTAGTCCCTGCTTCGTCTTTTCCGGTAAAGGTTGTTGTCATTGAATTGCTCGTGCTGGTAAAATTCCCGGTCGTGGCTACTGCCCCCGGAGAGTGCAGCTGCACCCAATCCGCCGAAAACGTTGAACACATTCGATTCGTGTTCCGTATCAAAACGCTCTTTATCATATTCGGGTAATGCCACCAGCTGGCTGTGGGTGATGCCCGGCAACAGGACATCGTCATCGCTTTCGTGTATTTCTGCAATGCCGATAGGTACGAGTACCTGTCTTCCGGGAATGTTAAAATCATTCGTCTGCAGGTCAACCACTATATATCTCACCTTCTGGTCATGCATGTCAAAAATCAGTTCATCTACCTTGCCCACCAGCCTGGCTTCCCCGTCCTTTACCACCCAACCGCGGATGTCTGGGTCGTCGGATTTCATTTCGAATCCACTGTCTGTTAACCGTTGTAACCTGGTATGCCTGTTTACTTCTGCCATCTTATTTTTTTTTGGGTTTATGGTGCGGGTGTAAGGGGTCTTGCCGTTTCTACCGGAATGGCTTTATTTTCCTGCGAGGTCATGGGGAAAATAACGAACCAGACCAATGCTATTGCACCAAGGATCAGGAGGATCCAGGGGAGGACTGACCGGTTTTTTTTGGGTTGAACCTGGAGTTGTGCCATGATGATATATTTTAAAGCGACCAGGTCGCCGGTCCAGAATGATTGTCACGTGTAGAGTCGCAAATAAAGTGCCGTGCAGGTTGGTTGGGAATTCAGGTTTCCCTGCAGGCGGGCGGCTTGCATTTTGGGTAAAAAAAGAACCTCCTCACTCCGGTTGTGGCCGTTTTTGACCATATTATCGCATTGATTGGCCTAACTTCAGACAGAAGATTTAATAACAGTATATGCTCAATGAAATCAAGGAAAGTGTCTGGGGCCAGTTTGCCGCAAGTATGGATATGTTCAAAAACGCTCTCGATGCCTGTCCGGAGGAAACCTGGGAAGCAGACAGGAAGTTTTTCTTAATCAGTTTCCATTGCCTGTTTTTCCTGGACTATTTCCTGACCAATCCGCCCAAGGATTTCAAATCAACCTTCAAATATTCGATAGCGGAACCCGGAAAAATCCCCGAGGGCCAGCTGGATGATATCATACCCGGTGAGCCGTACGATAAAGCCGACCTGCTGGCCCACCTGGCCGCCAGCAGGCAGAAATGCCGCAACCTGATTGATGGTCTGACCGAAGATGGGTTGGCCAGCCGGTGGATTGAAGAAGGGGAGGGCGGGCTCAACTACAACCTCGTTGAAATGCTGATCTACAATATGCGCCACGTGCAGCATCATGCGGCACAGCTCAACATGATGCTGAGGAACCATATCAACTCAGCACCCGGCTGGATCGGTCGGATTGAATGGTAAATAAAAACCCGCAATGGTTGCCATTGCGGGTTTTTTTCGGACAAAATCCGGCTGCAGTTTATCATTATTTATTCATTCCTCAATGCCTTCACCGGGTTAGCCATCGCGGCGCGGATAGACTGGTATCCGATCGTAATCATGGCAATGATGATGGCGGCAAGTCCGGCCACTGCAAACATCCACCACTGGATCGGTACGCGATAGGCGAAATCGGTCAGCCATTTATCCATTGCCCACCAGGAAATGGGGATGGCAATAACCAGGGCAATAAGGATCAGTTTGACAAAATCGGTTGATAACAATCCTACAATACCGCTCACTGAAGATCCAAGCACTTTGCGGATACCAATTTCCTTGGTCCGCTGCAGGGCCGTAAGTGTGGCCAGGCCAAACAACCCAAGGCAACTGATCAGGATCGAAATGATGGTTGCCAGGTTTACAAGCATTGACATGTTGCGTTCTTCCTTATACATATTCTCCAGCGTTTCGTCATAGTACTGGTATGAAAAAGATCCAACCGGGTAAAACAGGTTCCACTTTGATTCTATTTCCTTGATGGTTTTGTTCCATTGTTTGGGATCGTTGCCGGATAGTTTAATATTCAGGGTAGACAGGTCGTCGCGGTTCGACATCAATGCCATCGGGTCAATACTGGTGTGGAAGTTCTGCAGATGGAAATCCTTTACCACACCCACTATGGGAAACATAGATCCTTCCTGCCCAAAGACCTTGCCCAGCGCATCCTGTGGCGTTTTGAACCCGAACGCCCGCATAGCGGTTTCGTTGATGACATACTCATTGGTGGTATCGGACTGCATCAGGTTGCGCCCTGCCAGTAACTGTAAGCCATACAAGCCAGCCCAGGCGGTATCCACTTCCTTCCTGAACACCTGGCGCTCGATCTTTTCACCAACCGGCGGGGTGTACGTGTAGTGGCTGGACGAATACCCCGCTTCCAGCGGCTTGTCGCCCAGCGCAATTTTTTCTATCCCTGAAATTTTTGCCAGTTCATTGGCCAGGGGGAATTGTTTCTCCTTATAGGCGTCCTTGCGTTGTATTTTCCAGGGCACATCAACCAGCACCACTGCATTCTTGTTAAACCCAAGGTCTTTGGTAATGGTATATTTCATCTGCGCACCCATGATCAGTGCACCTACTATAAACACCTGGGCAATCACAAACTGCAGCACGATCAGCATTTTTCTTGGTGAGAATGTTTTTGCCGGTCCGTTCCAGGCGGCTTTACCGCGCATGATCGCCAGCGGCTGCACCTTCGCCATCAGCCATGCGGGGTAACCTCCGGACAAAGCACTTACAAACATGACCAGTACAATGAAGGCCAGCAGTACACCGGCACTCATGCCGTATTTTTCGGAACCTTGCGGAATGATATCTGTGAGCAGCCTGAACCCAAGCCGGGCAATAAACAATGCCAGCAGCGACGCCATCGCAACGGTAAGGACGGTCTCCACCAGCAACTGGAAGATCAGGTTGGCGCGACCGCTGCCCAATGTTTTCCTGACAGCAATCTCCTTGCTCCGTTGCGGAATCTGTGCAGTAGTGAGATTGATGTAATTGATACAGGCCAGCAACAGGATAAAACCCGCCAGGGCAATCAGCCCGAACATTATCGTCTTGCTGGCTTTGCGTGAACGGCCATCGTTAATCTGCGAAGCAAAATGAAAATCTTCCAGGCTATGCAACTGGAACCAGCGGGTAAACGTGTAACTCACTTTCTGTGACTGGTAAAACTCTTTTGTTTTACGGTCGGTGATAGCTGTAATCTGTTTCATTGCTTTGGCCGTGTCAACACCACTGGCCAGCTGCAGGTATAACCGGTCGCTGCCGTTCGTGTTGGTCCACTCTGCCAGGCGATAGGCTTTTGGCAACAGGGAAAAAAATTCCTGGCCATCGAAGTCGGTCGCAAAGTCGAGATCAGCCACCACGCCCGAAACTGTTTTGGATATAGTGTCATTGTACACCACGGTCCGTCCAACTATATCACGCGGATCAACACCCGCAAAGTACACCTTGGCACGGCTCGCCGTCAGTACCAGGGCTTCGGGCGCGCGCATCGCCGTCGCCGGGTTCCCTGCCAGCCATTTATAAGGAACAAGGTCAAAGTAACTCGAATCCACTTCATACACGGCTTCTGCCTCGGCTACGTCGACCAGTGAACGGCCATGTTGGGCGGGAACCTGGACCGAATTGATCCACCGGCCAAACGTTGGCACCACTTTTTTCAGCGAAGGCACTTCCTCGCGAAGCGCCATATACATGGGTTTACTCACCCCGGCATTAAACGATTCTTTTTCGTCAAAAATGAACCCGCTGGTCAGGCGATAGATATCTGCACGATCGGGCAACGGTTTATCATAACTGTATTCATGCTTTACAATACCGTATATCATCCAGCAGGAACTGATGCCGATGGCCAGACCGATTACATTGAGCGTTGTAAATAAGCGCTGGTTCCAGAGGTGCCTGAACACCGGTTTCAGGGAGACGTTCATGATAGTGGTTGTGTTTGGTTGGAAGTATGATCGGTGGCTTAAAGTAAAGGTCGTGCCAGTTGGCTAAAGAATTGAAAAACAGAACAGTAAAATTCTTTTCCCGACAGCTTCCTGCAAAACCGGACAATCGGTGTAACGATACCGGACACCACGTTTCATCATCAAAACCACACAACGTTTAGTTGACGACCCGTACCGACATATTTATATAGGTTAAAAAACAGCCGGTACCGAAACACTCAAACGGGATTAAACAAACATTCTTTCCGGAAAAACCTGAACCGGTGTTGAATAATCGGAAGCTGCCTCCGCAAGGCAGGCAGGCGTTTCATCGCGGGTAAAAAAAAGAGGCAGGCATTTATTTCAGGTTACCGATGATCTGATCGGAGGTATCGCTCATTTTTTTCATCAGGTTGCTGATCACTTCCATCATTTTGGACCGGCGGTCCATCAACATCTGAAGCCGGAGCTGGTCTTGCTGCGAAAGGTCTGACTGACTGTCTGCCGCGTCCTTGCTGTCCTTCAGGCTCGTGATCCTTGCGCTGTCCAACCGGATGCCAGTATTGACCGGGGCAGTGGCAAGGGTCGACTTCTGCGTCTTCACGCTGTCAACCCGCACATGCTGGCCCGACGTGGCAGTCCGGCCCGATGGTTTCTGCTGGTTGATTTTTTTAACACCCGCCATGACGTTTTTCAGGTCTTCTTCGGCCAACTTCGATGCCTGCATCATCACCAGGAACGCCATTGCCTCTATATCACCCGGAGGCATGGGTGCCAGTGCCGGTTCTTTTTTTAAAGCCTTCACCAGGCTGTCCACATTCGGATCACGGCCCTTCATGCCCGCAGCAGTTTTCTGTACCACATTTTTATAAGCTGGTTTGATCACTGCCATCGCCTCATTGAAAAAGGCTTCTGACTCTGCATCGGGTTGTACAGGTCGCTGCGCAGCAACAACCAGGCACGCGGCACAAAACGCGAGGGAAAAAAGATAGCGGAGCATAGACTTAAGGTTAAGGTTAGAAAAGAAAAAGGTACCACCTCTCCGCCCAACTCCAATACCCCGAACGTGGGATTTTCACCTCCACCTATTTTTTTGAAACGGGGCCTCCACAGGCGGAAAATGGGTTATATTTAGGTATCATCGGTTAAGGGTCGGACGACAATTTTCACCAGGCTGTCCGGTATTATTGCGAGTCATATGAACAGGAAGCTCCTTACTATTTTTACGGTTCTCTGCCTGGCAGCTTACCTGCTGCAGGCCTGCCTTCACTCGGGCGATGGTCCGGGTACCATGGCTGCAGTGGCCGATAACCCGAGTTACAATTTTGATATACGCCCCATCCTGTCGGATAAATGTTTTGCATGTCATGGCCCCGATGCAAATAAGCGGGCTGCAGGCCTGCGGCTCGATCTGCCAGAAGAAGCATACAATGCCCTGAAAGAAAATCCCGGCGCTTATGCCCTGGTGCCGGGCATACCCGATCATTCACAGGTGTACCTGCGCATCTCCACCACCGACACGTCGATGATCATGCCACCGGCTAACTCGAACCTGAAACTGAGCGAAGAGGAAATCGGGCTGATCAAAAACTGGATAAAAACCGGGGCCAGGTATGAAAAACACTGGGCCTTCACACCGCCAAAGGCAGGACCACTGCCGGTTGTGGAGCAGACTGCCTGGCCAAGGAACGGGATCGATCATTTTGTCCTGCATAAAATGGAACAAAATAACCTGACGCCAAATCCGGAGGCCGATCGGGAACGGTTACTCAAAAGGGTCAGCCTCGACCTCACCGGCCTGCCACCCGACCTGCGCATGATGGATGCATTCATGGCCGATAACTCACCAGGCGCATACGATAAGATGGTGGACCAGCTGCTTGCCAGTAAGGCATACGGTGAACGCATGGCGCTGTTCTGGCTCGACCTTGCACGCTTCGCAGATTCACACGGATACCAGGACGACAGTTACCGCAGCCAATGGCCATGGCGCGACTGGGTCATCCATGCCTTCAATGAAAATTATTCTTATAAAAAGTTTGTAAGCTGGCAGCTGGCAGGTGACCTGTTACCGGATGCTACAAAAGAACAGATCCTTGCCACCGGGTTCAACCGTAACCATAAAATCACCGAGGAAGGCGGGGTAGTGGAAGAGGAGTACCGCGTGGAATATGTAACGGACCGGGCCAACACCGTCAGTAAAGGATTACTCGGCATTACGATGGAATGTGCCCACTGCCATGACCACAAGTATGATCCTTTTTCCCAGAAAGAACATTACCAGCTGGCAGCGTTTTTTAATAACGTGGAGGAACGTGGGCTCGAGTCACTGGTTGGCGGACCGGAAACCTATGCAAAAAAGCCACTGATCGAAATCAGCAATGAAGATGTAAAGAGTATCCTCCATTTTATCAATAAACCGGCAAATGATGACCGGCTGATGGTGTCGGTAATGGGCGACCAGAAAGATTCCGTCCGCAAAACCTACCTGCTCGAACGTGGTGCCTATGATGCCCATGGGGAAGAAGTGGAGGCGGGTACTCCCAAAGCTATACTTCCTTATAACAGCAACCTGCCGAAAAACCGCGCAGGGCTTGCCGAATGGATGTTTGATCCCAAAAACCCGCTGACCGCGAGGGTCTTTGTGAACCAGGTATGGCAGGAGTTTTTTGGTCGTGGCATTGTAAAAACAGCCGGTGACTTTGGTATGCAGGGCGACCTGCCATCGCATCCGGAATTGCTCGACTGGCTGGCGGTCGATTTCATGCAACATGGCTGGGATATCAAACGCCTGGTCAGGCAACTGGTCACCTCTGCCACCTATCGCCAGTCGGCCGTAATCACCAAAGAAAAGATGGCAGCCGATCCGGAAAACATATTACTCAGCCACGCACCACGTTACCGGGTAGCTGCTGAATTTACGAGGGACATCATCCTTGCGAGCAGTGGGTTGCTGAACCGCAAAATCGGTGGACAAAGTTTTAAACCTTACCAGCCGGCCGGTCTCTGGGAAATGACCACTTCCGGGAGGGGCGTGCTCAACACTTACAACCAGGACCATGGGGATGAATTGTACCGCAGGGGCATGTATATATTTATCAAACGCACTGCACCACCACCGGTCATGAATATATTCGATGCCAGCAACCGTGACCAGTGCGAGGTTCGGCGGTTAAAAACAAATACACCGCTGCAGGCGCTTGCCATCCTGAATGATCCTTCCGTGCTGGAAGC
>SDZZ01000592.1 GCA_004173255.1 Chitinophagaceae bacterium
GGTTTCCACGCTGGCGGAAGCATACCAACTCACTGGTGATGAAAATTACCGGGAGGTGATGGAGGACAGCCTTGCCTTTGTTGAAAGAGAACTGGCGCATCCCGATGGTGGTTTTTACAGCTCCCTGGACGCTGACAGTGAAGGGGAGGAGGGCAAATTTTATGTCTGGGATAAAAAGGAAGTCGACGGGGTACTTGGGGAGGATTCGGCGTTGTTCTGTGAGTTTTATGATGTAACGGATGAAGGGAACTGGGCAGAACACCCTGGAAAACCCCGGACCAATATCCTGCGGGTAAGGGAACCGCTGGAAGCCTTTGCCGGCCGCAAAGGGATGGATACCGATAGGGTAGCAGCTCTACTGGCTGCCGCCCGGTCGAAACTGATGGCGCACCGGTCGTTGCGGGTGCGTCCGGGGCTCGACGATAAGATCATCCTTGGGTGGAACGCCTTGATGAATACTGCGTGCTCACAGGCTTATGCTGCTACGGGGAACCAGCTTTACCGGGAACTTGCTTCCGCAAATATGGATTTCCTGTTAACCAGGTTCAACACAGGGGAAGGAAATCAACTGCGGCATACGTGGAAAAATAATGAGGCAAAGTACCCGGCCTTCCTTGACGATTATGCGTATATTATAGAAGCGTTGATTTTCCTTCAGGAAACTACGATGGAGACGCGATGGATCGATGTTGCTTCAGGGCTGGTCCAATTTGTGCTGGAGGAGTTCAGGGAAGAGGGTGGCGACCTGTTTTATTACACCGGGAAAAGTCAGTCGGACGTTTTATTACGGAAAAAAGAGATATATGATGGTGCCGTGCCATCGGGTAATGCGGTGATGGCATCGAACCTGTATAAACTGGGTTTGCTGACCGGGCACACGGAATGGAAGGATCAGGCCTTCCGGATGATTGGCACCATGGGAGCCCTTGTTATAAAATATCCGGGCAGTTTTGGCGTTTGGAGTACAGTGCTGCTTGAAATGGTGTCCGGTACCAGCGAAATTGCGGTGGTAGGACCAGGGGCCGGAAAGCTGAACCAGGAAATCCTGGGGGTTTATTTGCCTCACCGGGTGCTGATGGCGACGGAACGGGAAAGGGAGGATTTCCCCCTGCTGGCTGGAAAAAAAGCCGGTGAATACGGGGAGATTTTTTTGTGCAAGGACTTCGCTTGTTTACAGCCAGTTATGACAACCGAGGCTCTCAGGACGCTGATAAACAGCGCAAAAATGGTCGATTAGTTTAATGTTAATACAATAACACGGTATCGGTAACCGTTAGAATATTTGCGTAAAAAAACCGCTTTGACCTTACAAAAATAAATTGTAACCTTGTGCTGACGAAACCAAAATTTTATATTCGCCCAATACCCTTTAAGTTTATGAAAATGAAAAACCTTAACCACGCAATTTACGCAGTTGCATGTGTCGCCATGCTTTCGTCCTGCGGAATCCTGGGAAAGAAGAATAAGAGCGGTGGGGCGCTGCCTGATGATGGTCAGCTCCACGGAATAGCGGCTGGTAGCCGTTATACGCTCCCGAAACCTCCAGGAATGGTCTACATCCCCCGACGGTGTTGAAAAGGTAGACTGGAAAAAAATGCAGACCCTGAAATGGAGCGATCCAAAGACGGTGGAAGCATTGGCCGGTACTGACCTGATCCTTTCGCCCGATGATCGTGTGTTCGGCCGGAAAGAGATCGACGCGTCCAAACTAGTTTACCACTCTGAAACCTTCGACCTGAAGCAGGCCGCTATGCGTGAAAACGCCGGCAAGCCAAGGAGCAAGTTCATTGTCAAGAAAAATACCCAGATCTACCCGGATACCCTGGTGTGGATCCGTGACTTCTCTTATTCCTATAATGAGCCGATGACCAAGCGTTATTTTGCTCACCCTTCTTTCGACAACTACCCTGTGGTTGGTGTTAACTGGATCCAGGCTACCGCTTTCTGCGAGTGGAGGACCCATTACCTGAACGCATGGCTGGATGGTAAGAAGAGGGTACAGGAGTCTGATTTCCGTCTCCCTACGGAAGCACAGTGGGAATATGCAGCCCGTGGCGGCCGCTCCCAGTCGATGTTCCCATGGGGTAACTACTACCTCCGTAACAAAAAGGGTTGCCTGATGGCCAACTTCAAACCTGGTCGCGGTAACTATCCTGAAGATGGTGGATTCTACACCGTTCGTGCTGACGCTTACTGGCCTAATGATTTCGGTCTGTATTGCATGGCGGGTAACGTGGCAGAGTGGACTTCTTCAATTTACTACGAAGGACGTAATAACTTCCAGCATGACCTGAACCCGGATGTTCGCTGGAACGCCAAAGACGACGACCCTCCGCTGATGAAACGTAAAATCATCCGTGGCGGTAGCTGGAAAGATGTTGGATACTACCTGCAGACAGGTACCAGCACCTACGAGTACCAGGATTCTACCAAATCTTACATCGGTTTCCGTTCTGTAATCGATCTGCCTGCAGCCGCTGGCCGCAGATAATAATCTTCTTTGAAAGAGGTCGCCTCTGGCGGCCTTTTTTTTTCTTCTTTCCCGCCTTAACGAGACAATTTTTTCCGCTTAGGGCCGTTTAAAGTAAAATTTAATAATCTATAAAAAGAACCCGTTTATGAAACGTTTTTTCAAGACCAAGAAAGGCCAGCAATTCCTGAACATGATGTTCTCCCTTTTTGCGGCCGTAGTTATTTTCGCTGCGATGATGAAAATCCTTCACTGGCCTGGTGCTGACTATGCAATCATGGCCGGTCTGATGGCTGAAGCCCTGATCTTCATTGTAATGGCGTTTCTCGTTGAACCACCGGAAGAACCACATTGGGAGCGTTATTTCCCAGGTATCAACCACCACCCGGATCTCGAAGCTAACTTCAAACCAACTCCACTCGCAATCGGCGGAACCGGTTCTAACGGTAACCCTGCCCTGAGCAAAATGGAAGACATGCTTCGTGAAGCCGACATCACTCCGGCCAACCTTGGTCGCCTGGGTGAAAACTTCAAAAAATTAGGCGGAACTGTAGACAAGATGTCTGATATCACAGATGTTGTTGCTGCAACCGGCGATTATACAAAAAAGACAAAAGAAGCTTCAGCAGCTTTAGGTACAATGAAAGATGCTTACCTCGGCGCAGCCAGCAGCATCCAGCATTTCAACCAGGCAGCTGATGGTACCAAACAATTCCACGAGCAGGTACAGGTGCTGACCAAGAACCTCGGTTCACTCAACACGATCTATGAGCTGGAATTACAGGATACCAACAACCACCTGAAAGCGATGAACAAGTTCTACGCTAACCTGACCAACGCTTCAGCAGCAATGCAGGAAAGCACAGTTGACGCGGTTAAGGCGAAAGAGCAGATCTCTGCACTGGCTACCAACCTCAGCAAACTGAACAATGTGTACGGTAACATGCTGAGCGCAATGCAGGGTAAAGCATAATTATTATAACGGAATAAAGGGTTCAGTTATCAATACAAAATCCAGATCCGTATCCTGTGACTTGATTGTCACCATTACTAAAAGAAAAAACCACAATACTCATGTCATTACCTCGTGAGCCGCGGCAGAAAATGATCAATATGATGTACCTCGTTCTGACAGCACTGCTGGCCCTGAACGTATCGTCTGAGATCCTCAATGCCTTCAAAACGGTCAACAATAGCTTACAGA
>SDZZ01000124.1 GCA_004173255.1 Chitinophagaceae bacterium
ATCCGCGGGGTGATTGTACCGAATGCTGATCCGGCCTGGAAGCCGTTCCTGGGCACGCCCGGATTTCCGGACTTCCCGTCCAATCATGCTGTGTTCAGTAACAGCGTGGCGTATGCACTATCGAGTATTTACGGCAGCCAGACTGCATTTAAGAATGCTACCTACGAAGGGGTAATGGCCGACCTGGGTAGTGGCCCCGAAAACCTGGGCACCCGGCAATATGCATCGTTTGATGCCATGGCAGCGGAAATTTCGATCTCGCGGTTATATGGTGGCATCCATTACCGGTATTCCTGCGAGGAAGGGGCAAAGCAAGGAAAGAAGACCGCGCAGAATGTGGATGCAAAAGTGAAGTTTTTGAAATAGGGTTGTTAGGTATATTGTGTGTGTTATTTATAAGAAGGGCCCGTTGCGGCCCTTTTTTCGTTTTTGTTGATCAGGGCAGAGTGGTAGCACAGAATGTGCCTTATCTTTAAATCCGAATATGAAACCAACCGCTGAAACCGCAATAATGGAGATTGACAAAATTGCCATCATCTCCATCAAGGACAAAAAGATACTCAGTTCCCGGACAAGGGGCAGAAGCATCTGTCCGTGTAAGCATTCATAAACCAATACAACCATGAGTACTACAACCTGGAAATATGTTTTTTGTTATCTGATGATGATCGGTGGTACGATGGAAAATCTGGTCGGCCAGGTTGCCGACCTCCCGACGAAATGGACTAAAGCTGCAATGGAAAGCAAAATCCCGTTCCCCGAATACCCGCGGCCACAATTACAGCGGGCCGACTGGATGTGTTTAAATGGTAAATGGGATTATATCGGTGGCCAGCAGGCGGCCCCGGCTCTTAATCCGTCCGCACCTGCTGGATTTGATAACAAGGTGGAAAAAATACTGGTCCCGTACTGCCCCGAGTCGGTTCTCTCCGGTATCAAACGCAGGCAGGAGATCAATATGTGGTACCGCAGGCGTTTTGAAATTCCATCGGCCTGGAAAGGCAAACAGATCATACTCCACTTTGAGGCTGTTGATCATGATGCCACCATATTTGTGAACGGTCAGAAAGCCGGTTCTCATTCGGGAGGATATGATGCGTTTTCATTGGACATCACGTCGTTTTTAAATGCCGGCACTAACACGCTGGTCGTTGCTGCCCATGATCCGAATGATGGCAGGGCGCCATCCGGTAAAAACGGCCCGAGGGGAGATTATACATTCAGCTCCGGAATCTGGCAGACGGTATGGCTGGAACCCGTTAATAAAAATCATATCCGGAGTATCCGCATACTGCCTGAGCTGGCAAACAGCCGGTTAAAAATCTTTGTGGATGCAGATGGGGCACAGGTGTTGGCGACTGCGTCAGATGGAGGCAGGGCAGTCAGCCAGGTTACCGGAGAGGCGAGCAAAACGTTTTACCTGCCCGTTAAGAATCCAAAAACCTGGTCGCCCGACCACCCGTTTTTATATGATCTTAAAATTTCTTTGCGTGATGGTAACGGCAAGGTCACTGACCAGGTTAGCAGTTATTTCGGCATGCGCGACATCGCGTTGGGCAAAGTCAATAGTGTTGTAAGGCCTTTACTGAATGACAGTTTTGTAATGCAGGTTGGACTGCTTGACCAGGGCTACTGGCCCGACGGGATCCTGACTGCGCCCACCGAAGCTGCGCTGAAGTATGATATTGAGTTGACCAAAAGGGCAGGATTTAACCTGATCCGGAAACATATGAAAACAGAGCCGAAGCGTTTTTACTATTGGGCTGACAAACTCGGTTTACTCCTGTGGCAGGACATGCCGGCGATCTGGTATCCGGACGAAGACACCGCTAACACGCGGTCGGCCTTTCGGAACGAATGGAAGGCCATCATGGATGATCATTATAACTCACCGTCCATTATCGCCTGGGTTCCTTTTAACGAAAACTGGGGTGCATTTGATGTAAAAGAAATTACCGATTGGACTAAACAATACGATCCATCCAGACTGGTGAATGGCAATTCCGGATTTAACAACAACCCCGATTACCAGAAAGCTTATGGGGATCCCGGAAATGGTGATTTTGTTGATACCCATATTTACATTGGCCCCAACGGCGCCTCGGTACCGGATGATAAACGCGCTGCTTCATTAGGGGAATTTGGGGGTGTTGGGCTTTTTGTGAGGGGACATATGTGGCCCGTAGAAAATAATGCCTATGGTATGGAACCGACAAAATCTTCCCTCACGGATAAGTATAAACTACTCATGGACCAGGTGGAGCAGCTGATGAAGTATAAGGGTTTGAGTGTGGCGATTTACACGCAGACTACTGATGTGGAACATGAGGTGAATGGGATAGTGACGTATGATCGTGCCTTCGAGAAAATGGAGATTGAACGGATTAAAGAAGTAAACCAGGCCGTGATCAGGGAAGGGACGAAGATAAAAAGGTAAAAGTTGGGATGCTCGGTAACACGTGCCCTGACTGATTTTTTACCCAGCAGCCGTCTTTCGGAGCTTCACAAGTTTATCAAAAGCCCTGGACGTTATGAATGATATGGGACTGCTTTTCGAATATGGTTCTTTTATTTTTGCTATTCATCGGAGGTGCGTTTGCCTGCAAGGCCCGGCCGTGACTCATTTCCGCCGGTCCGTCCCCCCTCTGCCACGGCCTCTGTCGTGACCGATGAAACAGCCAGGGTTAAACTTATCTGCCGCGTGTCGTCGCAGTTTTTATGAATTTTTCACTTTATTTTGCCATCTAGAAATACAATTATGAAATTATTTTTAGTACTGGCATTTTCGACATGTTTACTGGCATGCAATAACAACAAGGAAGGCGGTAATGAAAACAAAGAGGCGGCAATGGATAGTTCTAAAAACCTTCCAGTCGCATCGCAGGCCTGGAAATGGCCCGACTCGCTCGACGCAATAACCGCAGCACCAGCAAATCATAAAATCGTTTATGAGGACAGTGCGGTGAGAGTCCTCATGGTGGTTTGCCCTCCCGGTAAAGAAGAAGCCGTACATACACATCGGTATAAGAGCACCATGTGGTTCACAAACAGCGCCCACCTGTTCTTTTACAATTACGCAGCTGATGCAAACAACCGACTGGTAAAAAAGGACAGCACGGAAATCAACGGATTTCCTGCAGAGATCTTAAACAAAGGACAGCAGGTTGATCCCGAAGAACCCCATTCGATCAGGAATGTTGGCACTGATACATTCATAGCTTACAGGGTGGAGTACAAGAAGAAGTTTGAAAATTGATTCGAAAATTCTTTGCATACACAAATGGGTGGAGCAATACGTTTAAGTGAGTGGGTGTGGTTACACACCGCCACCGATACACGATAGGACACCTGCGGTTGACTAATGGCTGAAGTTTTCGGTCACTGAAGCTTATCAGTCTTTTGTTTCCTTTTGCTGAACACTTTGTGGAAGCGTGTCTGGTTTGGCATAAGATAACCGGTCGATCCGGGTAGTTTTATGATAACTATCCAGCCCGCTGCAAGTAATGCTGCCGGCC
Organism: Chitinophagaceae bacterium; assembly: GCA_004173255.1. Lineage (GTDB taxonomy): Bacteria > Bacteroidota > Bacteroidia > Chitinophagales > Chitinophagaceae > JBEVJC01. The sequence continues at coordinate 3,516 of SDZZ01000124.1, forward strand.
TTTTCCAGGTCAATGAAGCCATCGCTGCCAATGCAGTCATCCGGAACAATCACCCGGTCAATGGAGGCGATTACCATTGTTGTTCCATTTTCCACAATATCTATACTTCGCACGAACCTTGCCCCGAATTTCACGTGACTTTCTTTAACGAACGGGGGTCTGCATCCGTCAACATATTCAGGGTTTAACCCGGTAGCTTCAAATTCACTTACTTCCCGGGGATACCTGGCGGAAGTCTGGTGGGCCTTGATGTAAAAGTCTTCCCTTACATGATTCACGGTGAACTCTTTCACAGCCATAATATTTTTCAGTGTATGCCGCTGGGCTGAATCCGGCCGCACGATGATGCCAAACAAGGCGGGGTTGGCACCCAGATGAAAAAAGGAACTGAAAATAGCCAGGTTCGCCTGATTATTCTCATTCACCGAGCCTATAAGCGTGAGGCTTTTGAATCCGCCCAGGGAATTAATGAACATGGCGCGGTATCGCTGTTCAAACGCAAGGATGTCATTTATTGAATAGTGTTGCTGCATGGATGTAAGTAAGTTTTGCAGTATACAAGTTCTGTTATTTTCTGTCACTAGACGCTGGCTTAGCTTTCATTTTTAGCGAGGTGTGTCATATCTTCTTCTGACTAGTTGCCGATTTCACATGGAACCCCGGGCGGACGGGCAGATTAACCCCGCATTTTCCCAGGGTGATGGGTTGCACCATAACGCACAGGAGGAGTATGCATCGAGTTACCACGGTATCGCCCTCTGCGATTTGTTCCAGAACGGTCCATTTCATATTGGGAAATCCAGTGAACATGAATTGACGTGCATGTCATTTGAACAGATCATCCATTACCACTTCATTTTGAACACGACCTTTGTAATAACTGTTCTTTTTGACGCCATAAGTGGTAATCATAGTGGGAAATATCGTACTCTTCACCCGGGTTTCACGTTGGAAGACCTGCACTTTATTGTCCAGCTCCTCGCTGTAGCTTTTATCAATAACAAATTCTCCCTTGGAAAACTTCATCTCACATAGATTGATGATACCATCGTTTCGGTCAAGTAAAAGGTCTATCTGCGCTCCTTTTATTTTACTTACCCGGGGTGGTGAATATCGCCAGGTTGAAATACCGGTCTTTACTCCTGCTGCTATCCCAACTGCTGTTTTAATCTGACCTGTGTGTTTCTGGCAAACTGATTCGAAAGCAAAGCCGCTCCAACTCAGATAGGAGGCGGTAGCAAATTGCGACAGCCAGCTTCCTGCGCCCATCGCCTTGGCACCTTCAATAAATTTCAGGTAGAATAATGAATACTCGTCGGACAGTTTATAAATGCTTTCATTTACAGTTTTCTGAAAAGGAATATAGGGCATGATAAAACCTGATTCCTCCAGTTCTTTTAGTACGCGGCTCATGCCCCCGCCGGATGTGAGGCTGGTTTCATCAATAATTTCCTGCCGGGTAAGGCCTGCACCCTTTTTGGCCAGGACCCGGATCACCGCTTCATGTTGCGAGGAATGATCAAAGAGTGAGTCATAAAGCAGTGAGAATTCCACCCGTAGCGGCCCATCCTTGGTAAAGAAGAGTCGGTCAATGGCTTGTGGAACACTCTCTCCCGGCGTGATGTGCTGCAGATAATGAGGAATACCACCTGTCGCCATATAAATTTGCAATACCTGGTAACGCTTGAGGGTAATATGCTGGTTTTTAAGGTATGCATCAGTTTCTGCTAAACTGAAAGGCAGCAGCCGGATGGTTTGGGTCACCCGGTTATGCAATCCCCCTTTCGCTGCTACCACTTTATCAATCATCCAGGAAGCAGCCGAACCACAGATCACCACTTTGATATGACTTTTTTTAGACGCTGCGCTATTCCACCAATGGTCGAAGGCCTGAAGGAAGTTTGATTTGTGACTATGAAGCCATGGAAATTCGTCAAGGAATACCACTGCCGGTTTATTTTTCGGCAGGTTGTCGATGAATGAGTCGAGTATAGTGAAAGCTTCCAACCAGTTAGCGGGGATAGCCGACAGAATCGGACTTTTGGTCGCTTTCTGCATGGCAATTGTAAAGTTTTGCAGCTGGTTTTTTAGAGTAGCATTGTGTATGCCGGTAATTTCGAACACCAGGTCCTTTTGGAAGTAGTTTCTTACCAGGAAAGTTTTTCCTACCCGACGACGGCCTAAAACCGCAATAAGTTCTGCTTTTGAAGAATTTTTTTTCTGACCGAGTATTCTTTGTTCTTCTACACGTCCAATTAAGGGATTCATAACCTTCTAGAATTTAAGCAAATATAGAAAGATTGCTAAATTGGCCAGCAATAAAATTTAACGGTGGCCATTTTTCTCCTCTTTCTGGCCAGTGATAATATTTATTCTTGGCCAAATTTGAAGTCTCAAATCCAGGTTGTCAAGACTGCGGAACACAGCGGGGAAACCGCACAAGATCGACCTCGACGAGGGGATGTGTGGTTTGAAGACCTGTCCCATTTTTCCTTTGCTTTTAAAAAGAAGTTTGGGGTAGCACCTACGGGTGTGAAGAAATGAGTACACTTACCACTGTTGAAATATAATGCAAACCTGGTTGTCCCGGATTGCAAATTCACGCGCGCCCCATGGCCGGAGTTGTACCTGGTTCAAATTCGGATGAAGAAATTCAGGATGTGATGTAGAAATCTTATTGAATGCCGCGTCGATATCCTTAGTTACAAACCTGAATTCCGGGTTGTGTTCTTTAGCAAGCTCTTTATGTCCGAACAGGTAAATGCTCAGTTCGTCCCGGTTCAGGACACAAAACGGCTGGTCAGCCTCTATTTCGTTATGCCCGATAACAAATCCCAGGCAATCAACGAACATGCTGAGTCCGTCACTGATGTCGGGATAGTAGACGTTTGGTATAAGTTGTTGAAAGTTCATGGAGACTGTTTAATAAATGAAAGGTAATGAGTCCGGCCAATTTTTCCCAGTAAATTGTGCCAATGGAAAAAGCCCGGCTGCTGAACTTCATCAGGCAAAGTGTCCGCGGGATGCGGACCCGGCATTAGCAGCCTCCGTTCATAACCGGGTCGGGTTCATCAACCGTTGCCTTGCTCGCATCTATCTTTCACCATCGGCTACGGTCACAATTCCCATATCTGTAACCCTTATTGCTGTGGCATTATTCACCAAACAGCACCGATCAGGGCAAATGAATAACAACTGCCACACGCGCACTGGTTTCGAACGGGCGGACTCCGATCACCAGGAGTGTTGTAAATGTGTTGGTATGACTGGCGGAACATTCGTGGGAATGACTATCCGGCCCCCCGCTTGTTAATGGATGATCTTCAATTTTCCCTAAATTTGAAATATACTGATTAGATATAATGGCTTCCTACCAAGATTTTAGTGATGTTGAACTGGCAACTATGTTGCGCGAGGCGGAGAGCGTCAGTAATCCGGCATTTGCTGAACTGTACAACCGTTACTGGAAAAAGCTTCTCGTTGTTGCCATGCACCGCCTTGGAAGCCTGGATGAATCAGAAGAAGTTGTGCAGGAAGTATTCTACAATCTCTGGAAACGCAGGACCAGCCTGACCCTGGTGGCATCGCCCGCCACCTACCTGGCCACTGCGGTTAAATACGAAATCATCAACCGGCTGGGTAAGATCCAGCGCGATGCTGAATATAAAAGGCACACCGAACGTCGTAACCAGTCAACCGATAATTCTACCCAGGAATCGATTGGATCCAATGAAGTTCGGCTGATCATTGCCGACACCGTTAAGGCCTTGCCTGAAAAATGCAGGATAGTCTACCAGCTCAGTCGCGAGAATGGGTACACCCAGAACCAGATTGCCGATAAGCTGAATATCTCCTCCAGGACGGTAGAATCCCACCTCGCCCGGGCGATGAAAAGCCTCCGAACCCGCCTCCGGCATTTCCAGGTTTTCTTTCTCTGAAAATTTATTTTACCAGGCACTAGGGGAAAAGTTCCGTTCGATTGGCTATTTACAAAACTGCTTTATGCAACGTCGGCTGCCCCCGAAGGATATTTCGTTATTGGCTGAAAAATGGCTCAACGGCACACTCTCTCCCCAGGAACAAGAGATATTTAATGCATGGTATAACCAGTTCGACGATGAGGAGCTGTCACTTCCTCCTGACCAGCACTCCCCGTTGCCGGAAATAAAAGCCCGGATGTTGCAGCAAATCCAACAGCGGGTCAAAAACGAAGAAAAAAAGCCCGTCATTTCCTTGCGGGCAAAACGGTGGGTCGCCGCGGCTGCTGTAGCCGGACTGCTGCTGGCAGGCGGATATGTTATCAGCACTTTCAATCAACCGGCTGCGGAAAAAATGGTGAGCACTGATAACGGCCAGCGTAACAAAGTAATCCTGCCCGACAGCAGCATCGTCTGGCTGAAACCCAATAGCAGCGTGAGTTACACTGGGTTTGATGGCAAGGACGAACGCAGGGTCACCCTGACAGGGGAGGCGCTGTTTGAAGTGACGAAAAATCCCCTTAAACCTTTCGTCATACAATCCGGGGAGTATATGGTCAGGGTGCTAGGGACCAGCTTTAATGTAAGGAATAATGCCAGCCAGCCCTTTCAACTAACCGTTTTAACCGGTAAAGTACTGGTTGAAAAGACCCTGCCTGATGGTCGCAAGACCCAACAGTTCGTTGATCCGTTGCAAACCCTGACTGCTGCGGGATTGAACGAACTGGCGCTCAAGGCCGCGGCACCTGCGGAGAAAGCAGAAGTTTCAGCCGGTACAGAATATCCGATGGATTTCCAGAACGTTCCATTTACTGACATAGCAGCACGGATCGAGGGAAAGTTTAACGTGAAATGCAAGATTGAAAGTGAACCGCTTTTGAATTGCCGCCTCACCGCAAACCTGTCCGGTCAATCCCTTGTCCGCACACTGGAGCTGATTGCAGCTTCCATTAATATGCAGTTCCGGTTAAAGGACGGGGAAGTATTGTTATCGGGGTCAGGATGCGAATAGAATACAGGGAGGATCCGGCATCCGGGTCAGGACAGGAATAACATACAGGAAGCCCTGTCATCAGGGTCAGGACAGGAATAACATACAGGAAGCCCTGTCATCAGGGTCAGGACAGGAATCATGGATTCAACAATTTGATACAATAAACGAGGGAATAAAATTTCCCTGATAGGTTCAGGCTTTTATCTGATTATTTAACCAAACTGACAAACATCATGGTCTTACAAACTCGCATGGGTAAAAAATGGCTTGTTACAGGGGAATACAAATCGTTACTGCTGACGATTTGCCTTATTCTTTTTCAACTGCTGGCGTCGACTGCAGTAACGGCGCAAAGCCTTCTCGAAAAAAGGATTTCGCTGAGCTTACAAAACGAACCGGTGGAGAAAGCGCTGGAAAAAATAGGACAACAGGCGGATTTTAAAATTGTCTATTCAAACAACCTTTTCACCGCAGCATCACCTACCATCACCCGAAGCTGGCAACAGGAAAAAACAGCGGTAGTGCTAACCCAGGTACTGTCGTCGCTGGACATCGTGTACAATGAGATGGACGGCAATTACATCGTGCTGAAAAAAGGAAAAAAATCGGGTGACAAGGCTAACAGTACCTCCGGTTCTAATTACGTTGCTGACACTACGATAACGGTACGGGGCCGGCTCCTGACTATCCAGGGTCTGCCGGTTATCGGAGCTTCGATAACAATTGCCGGAAGCTCCAAGGGCACCACGTCGGACCTGAACGGGAACTATGAAATAAAAAATGTAGGTCCATCCGAAGTGCTGCGTTTCAGCTACATTGGTTACCTGCCCCAGGATATCGCCGTTGCCGGCCGCTCGACCATCAATGTATCGATGGTGGAAAATGCAGAAGGCGCCAAATTGAATGAAGTGGTGGTTGTTGGATATGCAACCACTACCCGGAGAACTAATACAGGCTCTGTTTCCAGCATTACGAGTAAAGACATCGGTTCGCAGCCGGTGGTAGACCCTATTTCTACCATGCAAGGCACCATGCCCGGTATCTTTGCCTCCGCTTCGAATGGCCTGACGGGCTCACAGTTCAATGTTACCATCCGGGGATTAAACTCATTGTCTGCCGGAAGTGAGCCATTATACGTAATTGACGGTGTTCCTTATTTTAATGAATCACTCAACCAATTTACCTCAGCAAACGGAACACAAAGCCCGCTCGCAACTATCAACACAGCTGACATCGAACGGATCGACGTCCTCAAAGACGCCGATGCAACAGCGATTTACGGTGCACGGGGCTCCAACGGCGTCATCCTGATTACCACCAAAAAAGGAAAGACGGGTAAAACGAAATTCGATCTCAATGTATTTACAGGCGGCAGCAGGGTAGTGAACCAACTGGATATGCTCAACACGGCGCAGTACAGGGAATTACGGAAGGAGGCATTTGCCAATGATGGTATTATCCCTACAGAAGATAACGCCCCGGACCTGACATTGTGGGATTCAACCGGAACAGGCACCGACTGGCAGGACCGGATGATCGGAAACACCGGAAGGGAAACGCAGTTACAGGGATCGGTTTCCGGCGGCAGCGAGCAAACGCATTTTATGGTCAGCGGAACCTACCGGAATGCAACTTCGGTGCAGGCGAATGACCGCGGTTTCACACGTGGATCGTTATTATTTAACCTGGATCATACCGCCCTCAATGGGAAATTCAATATTTCCACTTCGGTAAATTATTCCATCACCAGCGATAAATCCCTGGCATCTGACCTGACTTCTTATTACGAGTTTGCTCCCAATTATCCCTCCTACACAGCGACGGGTGATTACTACTGGTTTGGGACCGAGCAAAATCCCGAGGCTTACTTCCTGCGGAAGTCAACCGCGAAGACCAATAACCTGATCGCCAACGGCATCCTGCGATACAGCATTATCCCGGGCCTGAATGCGAAAGTGAACCTGGGTTTTACAAAAACCAATATGGACCAGGTACAGGTTTACCCAACCGCTACGTTCAACCCGGCAAATGGTACGGGCAGTATGAGCTATTTCGGTTTCTCTGATGCGCAGACTTACCTGGTGGAGCCACAGCTTGACTATAGCCGGCGGGTGTCGGAAGGTAAACTCCAGGTATTGTTAGGC
>SDZZ01000593.1 GCA_004173255.1 Chitinophagaceae bacterium
ATCCAGGAAAGACCGCCAATAGCGATCCCCACATCATGTTTGGAGATAGGGTAGGCTCCATCGGGATTGGCTACAATGGCGGGGATCGAGCGCCAGCGAAGCAGGTTAACGGCCTTGTTCAGTCCATCGTTCCAGTCGAACCCCTCATCATCCAGCAACACGAGCGCGGTAACTTTTTCAATGTTGCTGTCATCCAGGTCCTGGATCGGCATCACTTCCACCCCGGGTTGTTTAATGTAATGGGCCGAGCTGGCCGTGCCCAGGTAGGCAACAATGCCGGACTTCACCTTCAGTTCAATGAACTCGCGGGCCAGCATGCCGGAAGAAATGAATCGGTCGGCCTGGATATTCTGCAGTCCGTATGCATGGTAACGTTCCACCAGTTTATCGGGGCTGCGGCTGGCATCGTTGGTAATGATGAAGTAATCTTTTTTGACAGACTCCAGCCACGCAAACGTATTTTTTATGCCGGGTATCAATCCGTTGTAATTGCGGATCACCCCGTAGGCATCAAAAAAAATAACCTTGTAATTGTTCAGCAGTGATTTGAAATCTTTCATATTAATTCAGTGTTCTTAATTCAGTTTCAGGAAACTGATAATGCGGTCGGCATCAAAAACCTTGTCGAGCGATGGCAGGTAAATCTCCATAGCCTCGCTGCGCAGTTTTTTTGCGTATTGCTCGTTGAAAAAATAGTTGCCGTCCTTCACCACATAATTCAGGATAAAAAAGCGGTAGGCCTCTTTCATAAAACGGATCTCATCGGCAGTCAGCGGGTTAACCTTATGGTATTCTTTTAAAAACAGCAGGAACCGCTCTTCCATCATGGTATCGGGCAGGTAACTGAAAACGGTCTTATCACCCGCATCACTCACCACACGGCTGAAAAAATAAAAGTCCATCACCCGGTAGCTCATGCGGAACCAGTCATAATCCCAGCGGCTGTACAACTCCTGTTTGCTTCCCACCGAAAAATTGCCCGTGTTCCAGTCAATAAACACGGGTATCAGGTCGAAGCTCCGCACATTGCACTTGTTACGGTTGCTGATAAACTTTTCGCAATGGTGGCGAAGCAGCGCTGCCTGTTCGGGTCCGCCGAATTTTTTCTCGTTACTCTCCAGCTGCTCTAGCAAAATATTGATATCGGTGCGCAGTGTCTTTTTACTCTTTGGCATTACATTCCGGATGCGGCTGCAGGCATTGTGAAACTTGGCCACCTGGCGCGCCAGCGACTTGATGGTTGGTTCATCCAGCCGTTTGGGAAGCCGGTGAAGTACGCGGCTTGGATTGTAAAATACCACCCAGGCATCATTCTTTCCTTTTTTATAACGGTAGGTATACACCCGGTTATTTTTCAGCAGGCTTTTCGCCAGCAGGTTTTCAAATGGATAGAGCAGGTTATTACTTACCGTATGGATCAGCCGGTGGTCTTCTTTGAAGTGTTCATATTTACCGAAGGAAGATATTTTGGCGATGATATAATCGTCGTCGGTGAACGTAAGCCGGAACACATGGTTGGTCGACACCGCTGCGCTGATGTCCTCGATGGAACTCAGTATGCGCGACGGATCATATCCGTTCCATGCTGCCGCAATGATAGCTGGATAGTTCATGTTATTTTTTTTATGGCTGGCAATCGTTTTTATGACCGGTCATTAACTCCATTAAATCCTGTTTTCAACCCGGCGAACAACCGGGCAAACCGGTTCCAGTCAGTCCGGGCCAGGATGGGTGTCAGCACCAGCGGCATAATTATGCTCCGGTACCGCGCAATAGCCCCCAGGTTGTTTACCGTAAAACCAATGGCAAGTAACAGTGACACGGAAAAGAAAAAGCAAAAATACAGGGTCGTACGCGAACTGGTCGGCTTGGGTATGCGGTACAACAGGAACACCAGCACGGCAAGCAACAGCACACCAATCTCGATGGCTGCGGCCAGCGACAACAGGTGGCTGATATCGGAGGGGTAGGGCCGCGTGGCCGATAAGGCAAATGCTTTCGGCGCATGACGCACAAAACCGGTAAATGTTGGCTCCATTACTTCAAGGGGAACGGTTGACTGTCCGATCAGCACACCAAATGAGCGTTGTTTATCCACCACCGCTGCCGGGAAGTCGAGTTGCGGTACCAGGTAACGGATGTTAAAAAACAGCAGGATACACACCAGGTAAACGCCGGCAAAGATGACCGGTGTCCGGGCCGGATAACGGTTGGCCAGCATCCATGCAAAAATTGCGGGCAGCATCAGCAACAAAACAAAATTTCGCAGCAGCAGTAATAACTTACCAGATTCGTCGCCCGCTATCCGCATTTAATCCTATGGGACGCAAGCTCTTAACTGAA
>SDZZ01000125.1 GCA_004173255.1 Chitinophagaceae bacterium
ATTTTTTTAATTCCCGTGAAGAAATTAATTCAAACGCTTAAGAATATCTGGAGCATCGAAGAGCTGAAAAGTAAGATCATTTTCACCTTCCTGCTTATCATCATCTACCGGATAGGTTCGCACATTGTTTTGCCTGGTATCAACCCGTTGATCCTGGAAGCCAACAAAGTGCAGGGTAGTGGTATCCTCGACATGATCAATACCTTCGCGGGTGGAGCCTTTAACATGGCTTCTATTTTCGCCCTGGGGATCATGCCATACATCTCCGCCTCCATCTTTATGCAGCTGATGACGGTACTTGTACCGAAATTCCAGAAAATGCAGAAGGAAGGGGAAAGCGGCCGCAAAAAAATCAACCAGTACACCCGTTACCTGACAGTTGCCGTTACCATCGTCCAGGCTTCCGCTTATGTGGGCTACCTGAACCAGATGCACGAAGCAGCAATCATGGATGAGTTCCGCCAGTGGTTCGCCATTTCAACGGTTATCACACTCACTGCGGGTACCATGCTGGTTATGTGGATGGGAGAAAAAATCACGGATAAGGGTCTTGGTAACGGTACCTCCCTGATCATCATGGTTGGTATCCTGGCGCGTCTTCCGCAGTCATTCCTGCAGGAACTCCAGGCCAAATCCACCCGTACCGGTCTGATCCTGGTCTTTATCGTGGAACTGGCCATCCTGATCGCGATCATCCTCGGATGTATCCTGCTGATCCAGGGTGTACGTAAAGTATCGGTAAACTATGCAAAGCAGATTGTTGGAAACCGCCAGTTTGGTGGCGCCCGCCAGTTCCTTCCCCTGAAGGTAAACAGCGCCGGTGTAATGCCCATCATCTTCGCCCAGGCAATCATGTTCCTGCCAACCCTGTTTACACTGGGTAAAGGACCAAATGCTGTATCGAAGATGTTTACGGACCATACCAATATCTGGTACATGCTGATTTACTCGGTTGTTGTAATCGGGTTTACTTTCCTGTATACTGCCCTCATCTTTAACCCGAAGCAGATTGCGGAAAACCTGAAACAGAATAACGGTTTCATCCCGGGTGTAAAACCTGGCCAGCCCACTGCCGACTATATCGGTAATGTGATGGATAAAATCACCTTCCCCGGAGCCATCCTGCTGGCACTGGTGGGTATACTGCCCGGAATTGCGCAGCTGATGGGTGTTACACAGGGTTTTGCTTCCTTCTTCGGTGGTACTTCCTTACTGATCATGGTGGGTGTTATCCTCGATACGCTTCAGCAGGTGGAAACACAGCTGCTCATGCGCCAGTACGATGGTCTGATGAAGAGCGGAAGGGTACAGGGCCGGCAGACAACTTCTGCAGTTCAGTATTAACACATTCCCAAAAATATTCCAGACCCGGTAAGCCTGCTTGCCGGGTCTTTATTTTTTACAGATATTTGCAGTATGGTTATTTATAAAACAGGGCCCCAGATTGAGGAAATGCGCAAGGCCGCACTCCTGGTAAGCCAGACTTTGTCGGAGGTGGCGAAACTCCTGAAACCGGGCATTACCACCCTTGAACTGGACGTCTTTATCGGCCAGTACATCCGCGATCATAAGGCAGAACCTGCCTTCCTGAATTTCCATGGCTACCCGTTTAATTCCTGTATTTCCGTGAATGATGTGGTGGTACACGGTTTCCCGAATAAAAATGAATTGAAAGAAGGCGATATTATTTCTATCGATGTGGGAACCATCCTGGACGGATGGTACGGCGACCACGCTTACACATTTGCCATTGGCGATCCGGGACCAGCGATCATGAAACTCATCAATACCACCAAGGAGTCACTCTACAAGGGCATTGAAAAAGCTGTCAGTGGCAACCGCATCGGCGATATTGCCCATGCCATCCAGGACCATACCGAGAAGAAACAGGGATATGGTGTGGTGCGCGAACTGGTGGGCCACGGCCTTGGCCGCAGTATGCATGAAGATCCGCAGGTGCCGAACTATGGTAAGAAAGGTAATGGGGCCAAACTGAAAGAAGGAATGGTTCTCGCCATTGAACCAATGATCAACCTGGGCACCAAAAATGTATTTACCGAGCCCGACGGATGGACCATTCGCACGGCAGATGGCAAACCATCCGTGCACTTTGAACACGACGTGGCCGTGGGTAAACACAAGGCAGATATCCTGTCCGACTACAGCATCATCGAAAAGGAAGAGGCAAAAAACCCTAATCTTTTTACGATGGAGCCGGCAGCGGTTGAGGCATAAAACAGCTTTCGGGTATGCTCAATAAATTCAATGCAAGGTTTGCGGACTTTGCATTTTTATTTTCCATCACCCCATACTGTTATTTTTTAAAGAGAGTGTACCGGGGTTTGGTAACCGGAGTCATTGTACAAAAAAGGCTGGCTTGGTAAACGGAATATAATAGCATAACACCTGGTGTCCTCTCGAAAGGTGTATCAACGCCCGGACAGAAGCTGGTTCCATAAACACGATCTCAGGTTAATCAACAAGTAAACAGGATGGCACTACATGAACAGGATGTTATCGTGATCGGGGGCGGGGCCGCGGGATACTTTTGTGCCGTGAATGCCGCGCGCCTGGAACCCGGACTGAAGGTGACGATCCTCGAAAAATCGAACAAGGTGTTAGCCAAGGTGCGCATCAGCGGTGGCGGCCGCTGCAATGTCACCCATGCCTGTTTTGATATTGCCGACATGATTAAACGCTACCCGCGGGGTAGCAATTTTGTAAAAAAAACGTTCTACCAGTTTTTCACGACAGATACGATCGAATGGTTCCTGCAACGGGGCGTCAAACTGAAGCAGGAAGCAGATGGCCGTATGTTCCCTGTATCCGATTCATCGCAGACGATCATCGACTGCCTCACCCGTGAAGCCGGCCTTTACGGGGTGCAGACCAGGCTTCACTGCGATGTGAGGTCCATCCGAAAAAACGACGACGGCTTTGCCGTGGAATGCGCGGATGGCCGGTTGTTCACCGCCCCGTATATATGTATTGCCAGCGGCGGTTACCCCAAGGCTTCCATGTTTGACTGGATCACCGCACCGGGTCACAGTATCAATGACCCGGTGCCCTCATTGTTTACCCTCAATATTCCCAAACACCCGATCCTTGAGCTGATGGGCGTCAGTGTTGAACAGGCCCGGGTGCGAATAAACGGCACCAGCCTGGAACAGACCGGGCCGCTGCTGATCACCCACTGGGGACTGAGTGGACCGGTTGTGCTTCGTACAAGTGCCTGGGGCGCACGTTTGCTGGCCGAAAGGGAGTGGAAGTGTGTGGCCCAGGTGAACTGGATCCCTTCGCTGTCTGAAAATGAATTGCGGGAGAAATTTGCTTCACTCCGCTATACAATTGCCGCGCAGAAAGTCTCCTCAAAGAACCACTTCGGGTTGCCGGCCCGGTTGTGGGAGTACTTCCTGCGCGAAGCAGGTGTAAAGGAAGACACGCGCTGGTCGGACCTTCCGGCCAAAGACGCAAACAAACTGATCCGCCTGCTGAATGCAAGTGAATTCAATGTGCAGGGTAAAACAACCTATAAAGAAGAGTTTGTAACAGCGGGTGGTGTTAAACCGGGTGAGGTGGACGCCGGTACCATGATGAGCCGGCAAATACCGGGATTGTTCTTCGCAGGTGAGGTGCTGGATGTGGATGGTATTACGGGTGGATTTAACTTCCAGCACGCCTGGACATCCGGCTATGTAGCGGCAAAGGCTATTGCCAGCATGGCGGAAGAGAGGGTCGGGCGTGGTGATGGGGTGGCGTGATCGAAATAGCCACGGCGGCAGTGTCATGTCAGCTGACCTGGCGCAAGGGTCAGGGCCTCCTGATCAGCTGGCCGGTGCTGTAGCTGATATCACGGGTCACGAGTGGCGTGCCCTTGTAGTAAACATTTCCCTTATAATAGAGTATTGCGTCCAGCTGGCCGGTTACATTGATGTATGTGTCCGCCAGGCCACCGTATTCAATAGTCATATTTTTTACAGTCAGGTCGCTCAGATTAGTAAGTCCGCGCGAATTGGTATACGTATTACATTGCTCTGTTTTTCCGTGCATCACCACTGATGCATTTTCCAGGTGTACAAACACACCGGTGTAACGATTGTCTACCGTAAGTTCCACGTCACCCGCTCCTTCATAGGATTCCAGCAGGAATGCATCCAGCGTTAACGTGTCAGTATTGGTCACACGGCCACTGCCATTTGTGATGACCAGCTTGCCTTCAGTGATGCGGGTGCTCACCTGATCGGTCAGGTTCACGGGACCCGTAATCTCTGCGCTGTTCGATGCACCCTGCACCAGCACGAGGTTGATATTCCCTTCGAGCCGTACCTGGCTGAACGAGCCGAGTTGCCTGGTTTGAGTCTGCACCACACCGGCCTTACCAAGGCACCCGGGTTTGCTGCACGAGGTACCCAGCAGTATAATAAATCCGGTAATGGCCACGATGATTTTCATTCATTCAAATTTATAATCCGTTGCGATGAAGTGATGATAAGTTTATTCATTAAAAATTATAACCGGTTGCAGAAGTGATGATAAGTTTATTCATTAAAATTTATACCCGACACCGGTGTGGATAAAGTCGGCTTTTCCCAGGTGCGATTTCAGCATTACAAATCCATTCCAGTTTTTGTTGAATGCAAGCCTTGCACCGTATTGCTGGAATATAACCGGGTAAAGATTCCGGTTATACAGGTAAAGCCCCACCTGGAAAGGGAATGACAGTTTACCAAAATGATGTTCATATGCGGCATAAATACCGGCCTGGAATTTTTCGGCGTGAACAGGATCAGCTGGCGTGTCGGACGGACGGTAATCGAGTGAACGGTTATAGACCAGCTGGATACCTGCACCAAAATAATGATTGGGTGCAGTGCGGATACCGGCTTCCCCCTGAACCAGGTTGATCAGGTAGTGGTTGCCGCCTACCCAGGATGCCTGTCGAAGACCTGCGCTTGTCTGCACACGGTACAGCACCTGCCTGTGGAAAGCATCGTATCCGGGCCGCGAACCAGGGGGATAATCCCGGGCAAGTTTTTCATAATCGTATTCAGGAAGCAATGAATAGCGCAGCCCGAGGGAAAGGCCTGGTGTATTCAAACCCAGGTTGGGTAATGTGGTGCCACCGTTGGAAAGATGCATAAACCCGATACCTGCATTGACAGAAAGACGGTGGCCGATCTGGAATTCATTTTTGACCACTGCATTGATAAATGCATTGAGAGAAGTCCCGATCATTGTGTTCTTCGGATTGCTGACCACATCATAAGGTTTGTTGACAAACCCTGCACCTGCACCCGCTTTCAGGCTGAGTGTATATTTCCCTGCGCGCAGCAGTGGCAGGTCGAGATAGGGGTAAACAGCGAACAGGTTGCCCACATACTTCTTACTACCCGTGTTTCCATACAACAACGCAAATCCCCAGGACGGGAAGCGGTGACGCAACCGGTCAGCTTTGGGGCCAAGTGTCTGGAACCGCAGATCTGCTTCGGCAAACGAAGCATAGCTGTCGCGTACATATTCGGCTTTGGGCACAGTGGTGATGAATGAGCCGCGGTAGTAATTGAAACCAATAGAGATGCGGGCGTGATTGGATACGGGTCTGACCAGCAGTTCCGGCACTTCGGTATCGGAAATGGGCGGAATCGGACTATCCTGCCCCGCCGCATCCAGGTGTATGGATGCGATGAAGCAGGCGGTTATGATTTTAATGAACGGATGGGCATTGTTTCTTCGGGTCATCTCCCTGCAAAGATTACGGAAAAAGGGCAGAGGGTTGGTTGATCAGGCTGCTTATTTATCCAGCTGCGGTTTAAGTTTCATGGCAGACCATCCGCAGATCGGTACGACCAGGGCTGCCAGCAGGCCGGCTGCGCCGAAAAGCCAGACAGATGCAAGGGTGAGGCCCAGCAGGTAGAAAGGATAAAAGAACATGAGTAGTCCCATGATGATGGAATCATAATGATCCGACACATCTTTTGAGCGGGTTTTCCATTTTATCACGGAATAGATCGGGAAATGCAGCAGGACGCCCGCGAACGCTGGGACGGCGAGTAAGATCCTGGCCCAGACCGGCTGGGGAGTCATCAATAGATCCCGCTGCAATGCTTTATTGTCCCCCGGAATTTCAAAGACGAGCTGTTCCAGTTCATTTCGGAGCCGCAGGTTGAATGCCTGGTTAAGTGTCCCGTCGGGCAGGCTGAGATCGAATTCACCGGGCTGGATCATTTCCCCGAAATTGAGGAACAGGTTTTTGCCATAGCGGCGGAACGAACTGTAGTTGAGTCCAACCGGAAGCACCTGCAACGGGATACCTTCCTTCCAGGCCTGCATGGCCAGTCGCGCCGTACCCTTCTTCAACGGCCGCAGGTGCCACTCGTTCACGCATTTGCCCTCGCTGAAAATAATTACCTGTCCGCCCTTTCGAAAAAGCTCGATGCAGCTGTTGAACGTATTATAGTTTTCCGACAGGTTTTCAACCCCTTCACTGGTGCGGTAAACGGGCAGGATCTTCAGCTGGTGCAACAGCCGTCGGATCGCCGGTGTTTTGAATGCGTCGCCCCTTGCAAGCGACCACAGCGGTTCGGTAAAAAGTACGTCCAGGATGCTCCGGAATAGCCCAACGGGCAGTTTATAATCCGCTGTTTTTCAAAAGGCTGCGAAAAGATTTTCGTCCCGCTTATTCGCCCGCCGAACCTGCCCTTTTACCAATCCTTTTCTGTATCTTTGCTGCCCCGATTTTAAAACCCTTCGGGAACATAACATGTTTGAAAAAATGATTCAAAAAAACCTAAACGCTGATGCACAGGAGTCTACTGGCGCGGATACCGCGGAAGTAGCTACAGCGACACCAAATGCACCTGCTGCACGTGAGCCACGTGTTGAAACGGCCCACGACGATTTCGACTGGAGCGTTGACAAACGCAACGTCACTTCTTACACCAAAGAAGAGAAGGAAAAGTATGATGATGTGTATGACAACACATTCGTTCAGCTGAACGATGGTGAACTCATGCAGGGTATCGTGGTTGGACTTACAAAAACAGATGTTGTCCTCAACATTGGTTTTAAAAGTGATGGCCTGATCTCCCTCAATGAATTCCGTGACATTCCAACCCTGAAGGTTGGTGATGAAGTGGAAGTAATGATCATTGAAAAAGAAGACAGGGACGGTAACCTGAACCTTAGCCGCAAGCAAGCCCGCATTACACGCGCGTGGGAAAGGATCGTGGAAGTACACAAAACCGGCGAAGTTATCACTGGTACCGTTACTTCGAAGACCAAGGGTGGTCTGATCGTGGATGTATTCGGAATGGAAACGTTCCTGCCAGGTTCACAGATCGATGTGAAACCGGTTACAGACTACGACCAGTTTGTTGGAAAAACAATGGAATTCAAGGTGGTGAAGATCAACGAAACCATCAAGAATGCGGTTGTTTCACACAAGGCCCTGATCGAAAGCGATATCGAAGCACAACGTGCAGAGATCATGAGCAAGCTCGAGAAAGGACAGGTACTCGAAGGAACTGTGAAGAACATCACGGACTTCGGAGCCTTCATGGATCTGGGTGGTCTCGACGGCCTGTTATATATCACCGATATTTCATGGGGACGTATCTCGCATCCCAGCGAGGTTCTCAAGATGGATCAGAAGATCAACGTGGTGGTACTCGACTTCGATGACGAGAAGAAACGTATCAGCCTCGGCCTGAAACAACTGACTCCGCACCCATGGGATGTACTTGGCGAGAACATCGGCGAAGGCAATGTGGTGAAAGGTAAAGTAGTGAACATTGAAGATTACGGTGCGTTCCTGGAAATTCAGCCTGGTGTTGAAGGACTGGTACACGTGAGCGAAATCACCTGGGCAAATACCCC
Organism: Chitinophagaceae bacterium; assembly: GCA_004173255.1. Taxonomy (GTDB): domain Bacteria; phylum Bacteroidota; class Bacteroidia; order Chitinophagales; family Chitinophagaceae; genus JBEVJC01. Next base: position 7,876 of record SDZZ01000125.1, read on the forward strand.
GATCAACGCGAAGGAATTCTTCAAGTTGGGTGATGAGCATGAAGCCAAGATCGTTACGCTTGACAAGGGCAGTCGCAAGATGAGCCTTTCGATCAAACAACTTTCCCCTGACCCATGGAATGATATCGAAACCAAATTTGCAGAAGGCAGCCGCCACACCGGCCTGGTTAAGAACATCACCAACTACGGTGTGTTTGTTGAACTGGCTCCTGGTATTGGTGGTATGATCCACATCAGTGACCTGAGCTGGCTGAAACGTTTCAATCACCCAAGTGAGTACACGAAGGTTGGTGCAAACATTGAAGTAGTGATTATGGGCATTGACAAGGACAACCGCAAGTTGCAGTTAGGACACAAACAACTTGAAGAAGATCCCTGGAATACACTGCAGGACACATTCGCTATCGGAACAGTTCATGAGGGTACCGTTTTACGTCGCGACGATAAAGGCGCGGTAGTACAACTCCCTTACGGCCTGGAAGGATTTGCCCCTAACCGTCACCTGACGAAAGAAGATGGTAAGTCTATCGGTGCTGATGAGACCGCGCAGTTCGTGGTGATCGAATTCGACCGCAATGAAAAACGCATCGTTATCTCTCATAGCCGTGTCTGGGAACAGGGACAGTATGAAGAAAAGGAAGCGCAGAAGAAAGAAGCGAAAGTTGAATCTGACAAAACCAAGAAAGCAGTCAAGACTATTCAGGGTAAAGTTGAAAAAGCAACCCTGGGTGACCTGGGAGTGCTTGCCGACCTCAAGAAGAAGATGGAAGGCAACGACGGACCTGCTGAGCCAAAAGCTGAATAAGGTTTACACGGTTTATCCTTTCAGGATGACGATCCATTAAGGATGACGGATCCTTTCAGGATGACAGATCCTTTCAGGATGACAGATCCTTTCAGGATGACAGATCCTTTCAGGATGACAGATCCTTTCAGGATGACAGATCCTTTCAGGATGACAAAATACAAGCTGCCCCGAAACGGGCAGCTTTTTTTATGCGTTGGATTTTCCGGTAGCTTCGTAAATTGCAGCAACGGTTCAGGTCAACAACCATATTATGAGTAAACTTCGGGAACGGTTAAAGAATATCAAGCTGGTAAGGAAACTGGTTTATGTGGTGGTAGGTCTCGCTTCATACCCCGGACTCAATATCATCAACAAACTGAAAATTTCCGGTACCGAACACCTGAAAAATTTACCAAGGCAGAATGTGCTGTTTGTCAGCAATCACCAGACTTATTTTGCCGACGTGATCACCTTCCTGCATATTTTCTGCGCGGTGAAATGGGGCAAACAAAACCGGCTTGGAATACCCTATTACTTCCTCAATCCTTTTACCCGGGTTAATTATGTGGCAGCCGAACAGACGATGAATGGCAGCTGGATCAGCAAACTTTTTACACTTGCAGGAGCGCTCACTGTACGCCGCACCTGGAACCACGAATCCGGCGAGAAGCAGCGTGGGCTTGATCCGTCCGATACAAGGAAAATCACCCGCGCGCTGGAAGAAAACTGGGTTATTACTTTTCCGCAGGGTACTACCAAACCATTTGCACCCGGTCGTAAAGGCACTGCACTCATCATCAAACAATCAAAGCCCATTGTGATCCCGGTGGTCATCAATGGATTCTGGAGGGCTTTTAACAAGAAAGGATTGAAGTTCCGGAAGACCGGGGTAAAACTGTCGGTACGGTTCAAGGCCCCACTGGAAATTGACTACGATGCACGCACCGAAGATATCCTTGCGCAGATCATGGATGCCATTGAACAGAGCAAGGAACACATGATGAAAGGTGCCCATCATTCCATGGGTAAAGAGATACCGGTAAAAGAAGTATAATTATTCTCCCCTAAGATTTTGCCAATTAAAATCACCGGCCTATTTTTGCGCCGGAGAGATGGCAGAGTGGTCGATTGCGGCAGTCTTGAAAACTGTTGACTGTTACAGGTCCGGGGGTTCGAATCCCTCTCTCTCCGCCAATCGTTTATCAGTGATAGCTGAAAAGTAAAGCCTCTTAACAATTTTGATTGTCAAGAGGCTTTATTTATTTAGGGACTTAGTGACCATCAATGATGGCACTGAACAATTTATGAAAGCACGGTGATCAATGCGTAGATCACACCTGGAATCCAGAAGAGCAGTGTAAGAATCAGGCTGATCCAGAATTTGTTGTTGGTGTCGCCCTCATGCAGGTAAACTGCCAGCGGTGGAAGGAGGATCGCAAGTATTACCAGCAGAACGGTATCTGTACTTGGTTCGGCACCGGCTTTTTTTGCTTTTTTACATTTCCTGAGCTCCTTTTTTACCTCTTTGATCTTTGCTTTTTTTTCCTTCTTTGAAAGGGCCATGAATTCTGCCTGCGCGGCTTTCACGACAGCGGGATCAGGTTCGGTCGCAACTTTCGATGGGACAGGAAGTGATGAGGCAGCAATGGCAGGAGTGAGGGAGGTAGCGAGAGTGATAAGTGCTACGGCAAAAAGTAAAATTCTTTTCTTCATTGTTTTAGTTTAAAGGGTGAAAAATTCCAACCAGTGATAAAAGTATTGTTTGCCACATTCAAAATAAAAAATAATATACCGAAAGAAACCTGTAAGGGCCTTTTTTCGTGTTTCAAAAGAGAGACCGTCAGTGCAGTTGTTGTGCCATTTGCAGCTGTTTTCAGGTGAATCGAAAGGGCGCAAATAGCGTGATAAAGGTCCATGCCCGGTTTGCTGGCAGGGTGCAAACCGGGTTGATGGCGCCACCTGGTAACAACTGCACAGCTGTTCAATATTTATGGCAGGTGGTTGAGCCTGTCCCTGTAACTTTGTACCCGATGCCTGCCACATTGATCCACACATAAACCAGGCACATGATCGACAAACGTTTACTTCCCCTTGCCCTTGGCGGGCTCGCAATAGGCACTACAGAATTTACAGTTATGGGACTGCTGCCCGATATAGCGGGTGAACTGAAGGTGACCATTCCCCAGGCAGGCCATTTCATTTCAGCCTATGCACTCGGCGTGGTGGTTGGCGCACCGTTGCTGATCGGCAGTTCGGTGCGGTTTCCCCCAAAGAAAACATTGATTGGCCTGATGATGCTTTTCTGCGTATTCAATGGCCTTTGCGCAGCAGCCGGCAGCTACAATTTAATGATGGTATTACGGTTCCTGTCCGGTTTGCCGCACGGTGCTTTCTTTGGCGTGGGTACCGTGGTGGCATCGAGGATAGGAGGGGAAGGCAAGCAGGCCCGATCAATCGCACTGATGTTTTCCGGTCTCACCGTTGCCAACCTGGCCATGGTTCCGCTGGTCACCTACATCGGACATACATTTGACTGGCGATGGTATTTTGGCATTGTTGCGTTCATCGGACTGCTCACTTTAATTTCCCTTTATTTGTGGCTGCCCGATCTTAAAGGCCGCGAGAATGCCAGCCTGAAAGATGAACTTGTATTCCTGCGCAGGAAACAATCGTGGTTTGTGCTTGCCATTACTGCTATCGGGTTCGGCGGACTGTTTACCTGGTTCAGTTATATCACACCGCTGATGACAAGGGTATCCGGATTCAGCCCCGACTCGATGGCTTATATCATGATCCTTGCCGGTGCAGGAATGGTGATTGGCAACCTGGCAGGTGGTTACCTGACCGACCGTCTGGGCACCGACCGCACCACTACTATCCTGCTGAGTGCAATGATGCTGACCCTTGTGGCTGTATTCTTCTTCTCGGGAAATAAATCGGCCTCCCTCGCGCTCACGTTCGCGTGCGGTGCTCTTTCCATGTCGGTGTCAGCTCCCATCAACATCATGATGATGAAATCTGCCCCGGGGTCGGAAATGATGGCTGCGGCGTTTATGCAGGCAGCATTCAATGTGGCAAATTCAGCCGGCGCCTTCCTTGGTGGTATCCCGCTGCTGTACGGATTTGATTACAATTATCCTTCGCTTGTGGGCGGTGGCATGACATTGATCGGGCTGCTGATCTGCATCACCTATATCCGTCTGTACAGGCGCACCACACCCCTTACCAGTTAAAGCACGCCACCATAAGTATTATTGCTCTTTGTGATATCATCGCTGGTGGTTAGCGGCGACTGATGACCTTTTTGTTTTTTGCCGATGGAAGGTCAGGTTGGCGGCATTTCGTTTGACGGCCCCGACCCTGATCATACGCAAAAAATACCTATCTTTTGAGTGCAACCACTTACTTATAACCACCAACTGTCATGAAAGTCTTCCTGCTGTCTTTTCTTCTTTCCATCCTTTGCCTGTCGGTCAGTTCACAAGCCAAAGGTGTGGTGGATGATCTCGAAAAACTGATGAAGGAAAATAAATATGAAGAAGCAAAACTGAAGCTGGACGCCCGCCTGCCGTTACTGATCAGTTCCCGTTACCCGGACACGCTGATTTCTTACCCCAAATACATTGGAAAAATCAATGCAAAACTGGCGGATGATGAAACCGCAATCCGGCTGGTTGGTGCATTTGCAGAGAAGGTAAAGACCGCCGGTGCTCCGCCGAATGTAGTGTTTCGTGTGTACCTCGAATCGGCTATTTTTTACAGTCTGAAGGGAAAACATTCACTGGCCTATGAAACCGTGCTGGGTGTGCAGAAGCAGGTGGCGTCGCTATTGAGCTCTTCACCTGTCGATGCGGCCCTGGCCCAGTCAGAGCTTGGTGTGTATGGCTACCGGATGGGTAATATCGGACTTTCCGGCCAGCATCACCGCAAAGCTACCTCCATTCTTGAATCACTGGCCGAGCCTAATTATGAGCGGCTCTATAATTCATACAATTCGATGGGAACCATCATGTGGTTTTCCTCACGCATCGACAGCGGTATTTATTATTTTGATAAAGCCATCGGCGCATTGAAAAAATTACCACCTACTCCCGAGAATAAAAATTACCGGGTTGGTATTGTACAGAATAACCTGTCGCAGTTGTATAACGAAAAAGGGCGGACATCGGAGGCCATCCATACGCTGGAAGAAGGGATTCTCAACATGAAGACGTTCCTGGCGTCCCCGGAGCCCAATCCAAAAAAGGATTTCGCCAATATCCGCCAGTATGAGTTTATAGATAACCTCGCCAGGATCTATCGTCAGCTGGGCGATTTTTCCAAGGGTGAATACCTGCTCACTTATTCTTTCCGGGAAAAACAGAAATCGCTCCCCGCGAACGGCCCGGATATTTATAAATCGCTGATCAGCCTGGGCGGATTGTACTATGAGCAGATGAACTATAAAAAAGCCGAGCAGTACCTGCTCGATGGGTTAAAGATGGTCCGGATGGAGCCAAACCCTTCACCACTCTGGGCCGGCGAAGCCTGCAATTCCCTTTCCCGTGTATATGATGCTATGGGGAATGTGCCACTTGCTGAACAGTATTTCCATCTTACCGACAGCCTGTACGAAGTAAGTTACCAGGGTGAATATGATGAAACCTACCTCGACTTCCTGCGTGAGTCGTCACTGTTCTACGCGCGCCAGCACCAGGGTGCGCTGGCTATTTCGAAGGCGGATAAAGGATTGCAATATATCATCCATACGCAGGGAAAGGAAACATTGAGTGCTTTCCAGCAGGTGTTGAATGTGGCTGATGTGCAGTACCAGCTCGGTAATTTCCAGCAATCGCTTGCACTTGGCCGCGAAGCTGTCAGTATGGTTAATAACCGGATCTCTGCCAGTACGCAGTTGCTCGATTCAGTCCGGGCAGAACTGAGGAAACCGGGAGCAATCCTGCTGATGAGCCGGTCGGAGTATAAATTATTAAAGACGGATGACATAGCAGGCATGAAAAGGCTGCTGGTCCAGCTGGCAGAAGCGCTTGACGTGATCCGGCGCAAACGGGCCATCATCAAGGAACCGGCCGACATCAACCTGATGATGTCACAGAACAAGGACCTGCTCGATTTCACCAAAGAGCTGCAGGTAAGATTATTTGAACTTACGGGTGATGAATCACTGATTGACCAGGTGATCGACCTGCACGAAACTGCCATTTACAACCGCATCCGTGCACGGCTTGATAAACAGCGGGCAGTGCGTTTTGCAGAAGTGCCTGCAGAAGTACAACAACAGGAAGAACGGCTGCTGGCTGCGGTCAGCGAGTCTCTTCGTTCGGGGCGGACAGAGTCAGATGGCATTCATCAATACATCGCAGCAGAAAAAAGCTGGAAGGATTTCCAGGAAATGCTGCGGAAAAAATACCCGAAGTATTATGCCATGAGGTATGCGGACCTGGAGAAAAGGAAAGTGAGCCAGTTGAGCCGCTTCGTGCCGGATGGTGTAACTGTAATCCGGTACTTCAACATCGGGGGAAAATATTTTGCCCTGTTGGCAGACAAAAACAAACACCACTGGGTACCATTGCAGGCAACGCAGGCAGATGAATGGATCAGGCAACTAGCTGACCCCTCACAAGATGAAAAATCGATCAATCGCCTCTGTTATGACCTGTATAAAATATTGTGGCAGCCGCTTGAAAAAAATATCTCAAACAAGCGGGTGATGGTGATCCCTGATGGTCCGCTCTATTACCTGAGTTTCGAAATGCTGGTGAAAAAACCGGTTGCCGGATTCAGGGACTATGTGGCGGCCAGCCTGCTGTCGTCTTATGCAATATCTTACCACTACAGCTTCTTTGCCCTTGAACCAACACAGTCGCAACCCGGCAGGAGAGCGGGCTTTGCTGCCTTTGTACCGGGCTTTTCAGATGATGTAAAAGAAAATTACCTGTCCAGCC
>SDZZ01000126.1 GCA_004173255.1 Chitinophagaceae bacterium
ACGCCGCTCGAAGAAACCATGGGTGCCCTTGATCATATTGTAAGAAGCGGAAAAGCGCTCTATGCGGGCATTTCAAACTATGATGCGGCGCAGTCGCGCGAGGCGTTTACCATCCTTAAAAGACTGGGAACGCCCTGCATTATCCACCAGCCGAAATACTCCATGCTGGTTCGCTGGGTAGAGGATGGATTGCTTGATGTGCTCGAAGAATTTGGTGTGGGTTGTATCCCGTTTTCACCGCTTGCGCAAGGGTTACTGACGGGCAAATACCTTAATGGCATCCCTAAAAACTCAAGGGCAAAGAAAGAACACGGATTCCTGAAGATCGAAGAAGTCAATGAAACTACCGTGGAAAAGATGAAAGCGCTGAATTCAATTGCCGGTGCCCGTGGACAATCGCTGTCGCAGATGGCACTCGCGTGGTTGCTGAAGGACAACCGGGTCACTTCCGTCCTGATCGGTGTCAGTTCGGTGAAACAGCTGGAAGATAACCTGGGTTGCCTGAACAACACTTCTTTTACACAGGAAGAGCTGGACAGTATTGAGGCGATCCTGGGCTAGCAGACCCCGCTGTACCATCAGTATCAAACATGCCTGTGTCGGGGATGGGAAGAATACCGAATGCTTTACCCGGTTAGTTAAAGGGAATAACCGGAGTAATTATTCGGGCGTTTGCTCCGGAATGCCCTTGCCCGGATGCCGTGTATTTCAGTGGGGTTTATTTTCTTGTTTCTGATAACGGACGACTATTTTGCATTCACAAATTCCAACTTATGAAAGCAAAAAACATTCTCTTATTCCTGGTCGTAATTATCTTCCTTGAATCCTGCAGCCGGGCCATATCCCCGTTCGAAGCGGCTAACAATCCAAGGGGCAAGAAGTGCCGGGTCATCAGGTAAGGCAATCGGGTGAAAAATTATTGGTAACCGCAGGTAATAACAACCTGCGGTTTTTTTAACGCAAAAAACGACCAGCCGGTATCACCGGGCAGGTGTAACCGACGGGTCGTCGTTAATTTTTTTCAGAACTGGTCAGTTGGCCGAAACAAGGGGCAGCCTGGCCAGCAGGCGCCGGAAGTTTACCCGAACAGGTTTCCTACCGCACCTTCCAGCATCGGGAATTTTTCCACTACGTATGCCTTGATTGACTGGATGGCCTGTTTAGCCTGCTCATCCGTGAGACCTGCTTCTGCTTTCAGTTTGTCAATGAGTTCCTGCATTGCTTAAGTTGTTTTTGTTGGTTAAATCCTTCCTGTTGTACTCTTATGGTTCGTGGTGTCCGTGCAGCAGCCAATCGGGTGATCAGGCAACTTTCAGCAGGCTGAGTTTGCTTTTATCGAATTTACGTTTGGCGTAATCGAGGTTCATCACAAACGTGGTTTCCCTCGATGATGGCAACTCGTACATGGCATCGGTCAGTAATCCTTCGCAGATGCTCCGCAATCCGCGTGCACCAAGTTTGTAGTCTACCGCTTTTTCCACCATGAAGTCCAGCACGTCATCTTCGATCTGGAGTTTGATTCCTTCCAGTTCAAACAACCGCGTATACTGCTTCATGAGCGCATTCTTTGGCTGGGTGAGGATAGCGCGAAGTGTGGACGCATCGAGCGGGTCAAGGTGTGTAACCACCGGCAGGCGGCCAAGCAGTTCGGGAATGAGACCAAACGATTTCAGGTCCTGTGCATTCACATAACGGAGCAGGTTTTTCTTCATGTTCTCCTGCAGCTCCTTGTCCACATTAAACCCGATGGTATTGGTTTGTACCCTGCGGGCAATGATTTTATCGATACCATCAAATGCACCGCCGCAGATGAACAGTATATTCTGCGTGTTAATCTTGATCAGCTTTTGTTCCGGGTGTTTACGGCCTCCCTGTGGGGGTACCAGTACATCGGTGCCCTCCAGCAGTTTCAGCATACCCTGTTGTACACCCTCACCGCTTACATCACGGGTAATGGAAGGGTTATCGCCCTTACGTGCAATCTTGTCAATTTCGTCAATATACACGATGCCACGTTCGGCCGAGCTTACGTCATAGTTGCAAACCTGCAGCAGGCGGGTGAGGATGCTTTCCACATCTTCGCCCACATAACCGGCTTCGGTAAACACCGTGGCATCCACAATGGCAAACGGTACATTCAGCATGCGCGCAATACTTTTGGCAAGCAGGGTTTTACCGGTACCGGTTTCGCCCACCATAATGATATTGCTCTTTTCAATTTCCACTTCGTTGCTTGGCCCTACGGTGGAAACCTCGTTGCCTTTTTGCTGTAAACGTTTGTAGTGATTATACACGGCCACTGCCAGTACTTTTTTCGCTTCATCCTGCCCGATCACATAATCATCGAGAAACTTCTTGATCTCCATCGGTTTCTTGATGGTCAGCTTGAACGAGCTCGAAGACGTTTTTTCATCACGGACCTGCAATTCCTGGTCAATGATCTCGCGGGCATGCTCGACACAGTTTTCACAGATATGCCCTTCCTGGCCTGCAATCAGGATCTTTACTTCGTCACGGCTGCGGCCGCAAAATGAGCAGTGTAATATATTTTTAGCCATAAATTATTTCTCGGGGGAATTGGGGAAGATGTCTTTAGGTGCGTCTGCAAAATTAAAAAAACCGCCCGAGAAAGGCGGTTTTTCAGGTCCTTATTTCCCCCCGTGGGAAAATAAGGGAATTATAATTTTGTAATCTGTTGATCTACAATGCCGTAGGCAATTGCCTCCTCGGCGTTCATCCAGTAATCGCGGTCAAAATCACGCATGATTTCGTCGACGGTCTTACCCGTGTTGTCGGCCAGGATTTTTGCTCCCATGTCCTTGACACGTTTGGTTTGTTTGGCCTGGATCTCCAGGTCGGAAGTTACCCCGCGGATGTAACCGCCAAGGCTTGGCTGGTGAATCATTACTTCGCCCGACGGATAAATGAACCGGCGACCTTTTGTACCACCGCTCAGCAGGATACTTCCCATAGAAGCGGCAAGACCCATACAGATGGTACTTACCGGGCTCTTGATCAGTTGCATCGTATCATACATCACCATACCGCTGGTAACCACACCACCCGGGCTGTTGATATAGAACTTGATTTCTTCGCCTGGTTTATCCGCATCGAGTAACAGCAGTTTGCTGACGATATCGCGGGCGCTTTTATCATCCACCACACCCCACAGGTAAACACTGCGGCTGTCGAAGAAATATTTTTCCAGCTTCTTGCTGAACATCATCAGGTCCGATTTCGGGGTCTCTTCCTTTTCTTCTTCCGGTTCTTCTTCCTCCGATCTCCATCCTTTATATAAGGGCTCGTTGAAATTCATGTTTTTTCGTTTTATCTTTTTTCAATTGGTAAAATGGACTCTTAGTCTTTTTTGTCTTTGCGTGGGTTGATCAGCAGCACTTCATCCACAAAGCCATAATCCTTCGCTTCGGCCGCAGTCATCCATTTATCCCTTTCAAAATCCTTTTCGATCTGTTCAATCGGTTTGCCGGTATGCGCATTCACTACATTGTACAGGTCGTTCTTGATCTGCCGGATTTCTTTCACGGTAATTTCGATATCACTTGCCTGGCCACCAATGGCGCCACTCGGCTGGTGCATCATCACCCGTGCATGTCTCAGTGCCGCGCGTTTGCCTTTGGTGCCTGCACCAAGCAGCACGCAGGCCATGGATGCGGCCATACCAATACAGATGGTTGCCACATCGGGTGTAACATACTGCATGGTGTCATACATACCCAGTCCGGCATAAACGCCACCACCAGGGCTGTTGATGTACATATTGATATCCCTGGTACGGTCTGTTGAATCGAGGAAGAGTAACTGGGCGGTAACGATATTGGCGACTTCGTCGTTGATACCATAACCCAGGAAGATGATCCGGTCCATCATGAGGCGGCTGTATACATCCATCACGGCCACATTCATAGGCCGTTCTTCAATGATATTTGGTGTCATGGCCGTAGTGAGGGCCGGATCCATTGCCGTGGTCAGGTGGCTGGCATAACTGTGGAGTGTATTACTGGACATACCACGGTGTTTCACCGCGTATTTCTCAAATTCAGAATTAAAGTTCATGTGTTATCAGGTTATTTATAAAGTTCGGAGTTTCCTTCCACCGCATCAAATATCCTTCCAAATGCCAAAATCACAAAATGGGTGACAGGTTAGCATAAAAAAGCCTTCCAATGGAAGGCTTCCTGTCTTTTATGCAAACATGTCGCGGATCTTGTCAAAGAATCCCTTGCCGCTTTTTTCCGGGTTGGGTTTGAAATTTGCCGACTGGTTCAATTTTTCAAGTGCGGCTTTTTCATCTGCCGTCAGCGTTTGTGGGGTCCATACACTGACATGGATCAGCTGGTCACCTTTTTCATAACTGTTGACCCCCGGAAACCCTTTGCCTTTCAGCCGGAAGATTTTGCCCGACTGCGTACCAGCGGGGATCTTGATCTTGGCACGTCCATCAATGGTTGGAACTTCCACCGAAGTGCCAAATGCGGCATCAGGGAACGTAATGTGCAGGTCATACGCTACGTTAAGTCCGTCACGCTGCAGTTCGGCATGTGATTCTTCCTCGATCAGGATAATGAGATCACCTGCGCCGCCGCCACGTTCACCGGCATTACCTTTTCCGCTGATGCTTAACTGCATGCCTTCCGACACACCGGCCGGTATATCAATGCTGACCGTTTCTTCTGCATACACGCGGCCTTCACCTTTACAGTTACCGCATTTTGCAGTAACCGTGCTGCCTTCACCGTTGCAGGTAGGGCAGGTTGATACGGTCTGCATCTGTCCGAGGAATGTATTCTGTACTTTCCGTACCTGGCCACTGCCACCGCAGGTTGCACAGGTCTGCACGCTGCCCTTATCCTTTGCACCGCTGCCCGAACACACGGAGCAAACCACATACTTCTTGACCTTGATATTTTTAGTAACCCCCTTTGCAATCTCTTCGTAGGTAAGTTTCAGTTTAACCCGCAGGTTGCTGCCACGTACACCACGTGCACGCTGGCCACCACGTGAACCACCACTGCCGCGCTGTCCGCCAAAGAAATTGCCGAAAATATCCTCGCCGAAAATATCACCGAACTGGCTGAAGATATCATCCATGTTCATATTACCGCCCGCACCACCGGCATTGCGGCCAGCGCCGGCAACACCTGCATGGCCAAAGCGGTCGTACTGTGCTTTTTTATCGGTGTCGCTGAGTACTTCGTATGCTTCGGCGGCCTCCTTGAATTTTTCTTCGGCGGCCTTGTCGCCAGGGTTGCGGTCGGGGTGATGTTGCATGGCCACCTTGCGGTAAGCCTTTTTAATCTCATCTGCCGACGCGCCCTTTGCTACTCCGAGGACCTCGTAATAATCTCTTTTTGACATTTAATTTTATTATTATTTTCCCACAACCACCTTGGCGTGACGGATGATCTTATCATTGAGGTAATATCCTTTCACCACTTCATCTACAACTTTGCCCTTCATGTTTTCATCCGGTACCGGAATCTCGGTAATCGCTTCATGCAGGTCTGCATCGAATTCGGTACCGATGGTTTCCATGGCCTTCAGTCCTTTTGACTGAAGCGTATTCCGCAGTTTGTTAAACACCAGCGACACCCCTTCCTTCACCAGTTTTACATCATCGGTGGTGTCCAGCTGTTTCTGCGCACGGTCCGCGTCATCGATCACATCGAGCATCTGTACAATGATTTCCTTACCCGCGGTGAGCGTGATATCCCTGTACTCCTTATTGCTGCGACGTTTGTAGTTTTCGAACTCAGCCATCAGCCGCAGGTACTTGTCTTTCGATTCCTGCAGTTCAGCTTTCAGTTTTTCGGCAGCCGATTCCTCCGCCACTGGTTCGTTCAGATGGGTAGTGCCACGCTGGTTTTCGTCGGTGTTGAGGTCAAATCCTGCTGCTGCGCCGTCGTTGGGTGCTTCCTGACCGGTTTGCGCCGCGTTGTCGGGAATAGCCTGTTCCTGTAAATCTTTTTCTGCCATTTTTTTCAAATTGTTTGCGAAGGTAAGCTAGTCAAGAATATTGCCAATAGCCGGGATGGGACAAATTGTCCGGCCCGGTGACCGGCATATCGCCTGCTCACTTTTTCCCTCTTGTTTTCTTCCGGTATCTTTGCGGTTTATGAATAAAGTTTACCTGAAAAGAAGCATATCACCAAGGGTTTCCGGCGGACATCCGTGGATTTTCAATAACGAGATCGAAAAAACCGAAGGCAACCCGCAGGACGGGAGTATCATTGAAGTGCGCGATGGCGACCAGAGTTTCCTTGGCCGGGGATATTATAATTCGAAATCGCAGATCCAGGTACGGCTGCTGACAAGGGATAAAAAGGAAATGATCGATGACGATTTTTTCCACCGCAGGATCCGCGCTTGCTGGGAGTACCGCCAGAAGCTGGGATACAGCGAAAACTGTCGCCTGGTATTTGGCGAGGCCGACGGGTTGCCGCAGCTGATCATCGACAAATTCAACGACTACTTCGTACTACAAACCCTCGCGCTTGGGATAGATCTCTGGAAACCAGCCATAGTAAAGGCGTTGAACACTATTTTTTCTCCCAAAGGGATTTATGAGCGAAACGATGTGCCGGTGCGTGAGCTGGAGGGTATGCCGCAGGTAAAAGGATTTTTATCTGAACCGTTCGACACAAAGATTGAAATCATCGAAAACGGGCTGAAGTTTATGGTGGATGTGGAGAATGGCCAGAAAACCGGCTACTTCCTTGACCAGCGCGACAACCGCCGGGCAATCGAACAGGTGGTGAAAGGTGCAGAGGTACTTGGCGCCTTTACCTATACCGGTACTTTTGAAATCCATGCTGCCGCCTATGGTGCAAAGTCGGTGCTCGGACTCGACATTTCGGAGAACGCGGTTGCCCAGGCCAATGAAAATGCGGCGCTCAACGGCGTCAGCGAGGTGTGCCGTTTTGAAACGGCCAATGCTTTTGATAAACTAAAAGAATGGTCGAAGGGCGGCAAACAATATGACGTGGTAATGCTCGACCCGCCTGCGTTTACGAAGAGCCGGGCAAATATCCAGAAGGCGCTTACCGGGTATAAGGAAATTAACCTGCGCGGTATGAAACTGGTCAAACCCGGTGGCTTCCTGATTACATCGTCCTGCACCAGCCTGGTTGAACCAGAGCTGTTCCTGCAAACCATCCACCTTGCGGCGAAAGATGCAAAGCGACAGGTGAGACAGGTCACGTTCCAGACACAGGCCGCTGACCATCCCATTGTGTGGACCATTGAAAACACGCAGTACCTGAAATTCCTGATTGTGCAGGTGCTTTAACCCAAAACGAAGGGCAACATTTCATGATGGTTCATCCTGCCAGTAAGGGCTGACAGAAAGTGCCTGGAAAAGGATCCGGGAAAGGAAGATTATTTTGACACCTGGAATTTACCGGTATCGATCAGTTTGCCGCTGGCATCGGTGATATGGTAGATATACATCCCGCGGTTGAAATCGCTCAGCGCAATATTGGTTTTCTCCGTTACATTCTGCGTTTCCACCATTTTCTTACCAAGGAAATTGAAGATGGTAATGGTCATGCCACGCTGGAACGATTTCTGGAAATCAAAAGTAACATAGGTGATTGCCGGGTTGGGGTAAAGGTTTACATACTTACCTGCGGGTAGCGGGGATGGACCACGATTCTCCTGGCCATTTGACTGGAGGGCGGAAAGGAGAACAATAAGAAGTATAGGTAAAAATTTATTCAACGAAACAAATTTACTTTTATTTTCCAATAATAGAGCCTTTTCCCGGATTGTGCAAGGGACCGGGAAAATTTCCTGGCTATGATTCAGAACCAACCATTTGCCATAAGGACAGCGAGTACTTTAACGTTTCCTTGCGGGAATTCCGCATTCTGTACCGCCCTGTCCACGGGCGCTTGCGGGGTATTTGACCATCGCCAGTCCGGCTTGTTTAACCAGGCATCAGATTTTTTCCAGTCGCATTTTCCGGGTAGATGATCCGGTAATGAGCGTGGCCTCTACATAGGTCCAGTCTGTTTTATCAATCTTCCAGTTGCCATTGATCAGCAGCAGCGGATCAGTTGCACCGTTGAAGGTTGCCTGGATTGCGAGTTTGTTTACATCTTCCGCCCAGGTGCCTGTTGTTACCAGCGTGCCGCTGTAGATGGCATCCACGGTCCTGTTTTCGTAGTATTTAAACGCGTAACCGGTAAAGTCGGAGGTCATGTCCGCCCCATCCTGCACAAAGGACGTCACTTTCCATTGCCCGCTGGTCATGGCGCTGACAATGATATTTTCTTTCTTTTGCTCGATTGCTTTTTTGCAGGAAGGGAGTGCTAAAACGAGCAGGCAGAGGGGGAGAAGTAGTTTCATGAGACCGATTAAGCCCGAAAAATAAGTATTTACCTTTATTAATGCAAGCAAAACGGGTCAAACTTCAGGATTTCGGGAACCCGGGGTCTGCCCTGATCGCTTCTATCTGTTTATAATGCCGCTCGGCATGCCCATTCATCAGGTACAACATCTGGTAGGCATCCACATAACCGCCGCCTGGCATACTGATTACATGGTTACGCATGTCCTCGGTAGTGGTGCGCACGTATTTGATGTGTTCGGTCCGTTGTTTCTTGAATTCTGCGATGGCCCCTGCTGCCCCCACCCAGGTGGCGTTGATAGGTTTCAGCACTTCCGGTGCCGTACGTTTGACCGAACGGTCCGTCATCATCGGCAGGATCTCCGCATCTTTCAGCCGGATGCTGTCGCGCATCTCAGGATTGGCGGGTCTTTTCATGCCGTTTTCCAGCGTGGACCACAGCAGGTTTTCGGTCAGGGCAATATGGCTGAGACAATCCGAAATACTCCAGGCCTCGGGTGTCATTTTATAATTCAGCTGGTTGGATGATAGTCCCTCCGCTGCCCCGGTTACCTTTGCCCGGGTCTCTTTCAGCATGGTTACGGCCGATTTCCTTTCTTCCTTGGTGAGGGTGTTGTCGCCCAGTTTGCCGGCAAGACCCGTAACAACAAGCAGGGCCAGCAGTAAGCGTCCTTTGGTTCTTTGTAACATGGCAGATCGTTGGGATGAATAATGGTGTTAAAGGGCAGGTACATAAAGATAGCCTATTTTTATGTTCAACCTTCGCCCTGATGCGGGCGGACATCACCATTAAATTGAAAGAAGGATGCAGATAGTGGAAATCCTGAAGGTGCTGGAGGAGCTGGCACCGCCCGTACTGCAGGAGGGCTATGACAATGCCGGGCTCATTACCGGGAATGCAGCATGGGAATGTACCGGTGTGCTGTGTACACTCGACAGCACGGAAGACGTGATCAGTGAAGCTATCCGGAAAAACTGCAACCTGGTGGTATCCCACCATCCCATCGTGTTTTCGGGATTGAAAAAAATCACCCCTTCCGGTTACGTGCAACGAACGGTCATCCAGGCCATCAAACATGATATTGCCATATATGCTATCCATACCAACCTGGACAACAAACTGGATGGCGTAAATGACCGCATTGCCGAACAGATCGGCCTGGTAAAACGGCGGGTTCTTGATCCGAGGCCGGGAACATTGAAAAAGCTGGTCTGTTTTGTGCCGGTCGACTTTGCCTCCAAAGTGCGCGATGCTATTTTTACGGCGGGTGCCGGAGGTATCGGCCACTACGACGAATGCAGTTTCAATACCAGCGGCGTGGGCACGTTCAGGCCACTGGAGGGTGCCAATCCATTTACCGGTACAACCGGAAAACGACAGGAAGAGCCCGAACTCAAACTGGAGATGGTGTATCCGGCTGCCTTCGAAAAAAGAATTGTTGCCGCCATGCGGACCGCCCACCCTTACGAGGAAGTGGCATTTGACCTGCTGCCCCTTGCCAATCCCCATCCGGGCATCGGTGCAGGCATCGTGGGCGAACTTTCGCCAGGGATGGGGGAGCAGGAATTCCTGGCAACGCTGAAAGAAACATTCCAGACGGGCGTCATACGCCATTCGCCACTGACGGGCAGGCCTGTGCAACGGGTAGCGGTGTGCGGGGGAGCAGGCAGCTTTTTGATTCCCAAAGCTTTAGCCGGCGGGGTTGATTTTTTTGTAACCGCCGACCTGAAATACCATGAGTTTTTTGACGCCGAAGACCGGATGGTCATCGCCGATATCGGCCATTTCGAGAGTGAACAATACACCACCGCGCTGCTGCAGGAGGTTTTGGTCAGAAAATTCCCTACCTTTGCCGTCCTTAAAACAGAAGTGAATACTAACCCTGTGCGATATTTCAAGTGACGGAAAGAAAGGGTCAGACTTCAATTAAACTTCAAACATCAATCAATTCATGGCAAACGTTAAAGAATTCTCGGTTGAAGAAAAATTAAACGGCCTGGTAACGCTGCAGAAAACAGAAAGCAAACTGGATGAACTGCGCATCCTCAAAGGTGAATTACCAATGGAAGTGGCTGACCTCGAAGATGAGATCACCGGACTGACTGCCCGCCAGACCCGCATTGAAGAAGAGATCAACGGTGTAACCGACTTCATCAACCAGCGCAAGGACGCAATCAAGGAAGCCGAAGCACTCGTAAAAAAATACGAGAAACAAAGCGAGAATGTAAAAAACAACC
>SDZZ01000594.1 GCA_004173255.1 Chitinophagaceae bacterium
TTGATGACCAGTGGCTGCACCGATGAGTTCTTCTCCCCATCTTCATAGCCATGGCTGAAACCGGCAATAAAAACATGCTGGCCGATTCCCGAACCGTTACCCATGGTTACCGGGCCCAGTACTACCGAGCCAATGCCCACACGCACACGGTCACCCATCAGCACATGACCCGAACCATTATTGATCACCACAAAACTTTCAATGGTTGTCAGTTCGCCGATTTCGAAACGGTTCCAGGGAAACACGTCGATGCGGCTGTTGGAACGGATCACCGAGCCTTTGCCGCGCTTGTGGTAAAACCGGTTTACCAGCAGGCGGATCCATAAACGTGGGCGGGGATTACGTGCCGGGGTAATACTCCAGTGCACCAGCTTTTTCAGGCGCGGGCTGGATTTTATTTTTGACGCGATACTCATACCGTTACCGCCTCCGCGCCAACTTCTTCGATTACCTGTTCAACACATCCGTAAATGACCGCGATATTACCTTCCCAGCTGTGGCTGATGGCCACCTCTTTCCGTTTTGCAATAAGGTCCTCATTGTTTTCCGAAAAGGCCCGGTCAATACAATCGGCCCATGTTTCAAATGTGTTGGCCAGGTAGGTCACCTCGCTGAAGGCGGCCATAGCCGACGTAACTGTTGCCACCACTGGTTTACCTAGGGCAAGGTATTCATCCACCTTACGCGGATAGTTACCGGCCGTTGCTTCATTATACAGTTGGGGGTTGATCGTTACATCAAAACCCTTGATATAATTCGGCATCTGGTCCAGTTCCCGGTGGCCGAGGAAATAAATATTGGGTATATCGTGCAGGTCCGATGTTTTGAATATATCGTCTTCGTTCCCTACAAAAACAAAACTGAGATTGGGTCTTTTTTGTGCCAGGTACCGGATCAGGTCCACATCGAGCCTGCGGCTGGTAAGGTAACCCGCATAACCTACGATTGGTTTGGGAATAGGCAACAGGTCTTCTGCCACCGTTACCTCTTTTTCCGATTCATTAAAGAGCGAAAGGTCGAGCCCCTGCCCCACCATGAAGGTGCGTTTGTTATACTTGCGGCTGTATGATTCATAAATTGCGGAGTTCACCAGCACCATGTCATACTTGGCAATGAGCTCCGGTTCCAGCCTTACGCCATGCCGTTTCCAGTACGGGTTTTTGATCACAAAGTCGCGCAGGTAGTAAATACTCAGCGCAGGTTTCAGTAACTCCTTCAGGTAGTACCCGAGGTAGATGGACGTATCATTGAACAGGATGTAGTCCTTAAAGCCCAGTTGTGTGATGATGGGCAGGATCTGTCCTACAAAATTATTGGCATTACGACGGTTAAAGAAGTCGAAGATCTTTCCGTCGGGCAGGCCGTTGACCGACTCGATGAGTTTGGGCGGGTAAAAAGTCCAGAAGTCTTTACCCAGCTGCACCAGCGCTGGTTCCTTCCCTGCCCTGATATTTTTCCTTTTCTGGATTTTGGCTGTGCTGCCCTTGCGCATGTAGGTAAGCCTGTCAGTAGGCGGATTGATATACAGTACACGGTTGTGCCGGGCAAATTGCTGCGCAACGTCCTTGCAGTTGCTTCCGATTTCAATATCCCATGGCTGAAGTCCGACTACAATTATATCTCTTCCTTTAATCACGATGTTTGATTTTGGTAAATGTTTCAGGTGCAGGATACAGGTCAGCGCAACCGCTCGTAGATTTCCTTCAATGCGTCGGTGAGGTCCATCCCGATCAGCGATTCCATTTCGGCCATGGTCAGTGCCAGCGAGTGGCGGAGGTTGATCTCCCTCACCTTTTCCGCGTTGAACGATTTACTAGCCTGGGTAAATGCTTCCAGTGTCATTTTCCCTTTTTCAAATGCTTCTTCCGCTTTGGTGTACAGTACCTGGGCGTCCTGAAGGGCTTCCTGCTGCAGGGTGATCAGGCTTTGGTAAAGGAGGTAGTCCTCATAAGTGGACACCACCTGCCGTTTGATCACGATCCGCTCCATTTCAACCTGGTTCACATTCGATTCATACTGATGTTCCAGGGCTTTGGTGGCTTTTTTGTTGTTGACAAAAATACCAATGGGTAACACCACCCCCAGGTTGTACCGGGGATACTGGTTGGTAGGTACAAGGATGGGATCATTGTTGAACGTCCTTTTCACCGACACTTCGTTCAGGTTCCCTGCCACGGTAATCTGGTTAAGCCAGGCCGACTTTGACCGGCTTACTTCGTAGTCGGACTGCACCGCCACATTTTCAAGTGAACGGATCCGGGGATTATTATAAGCCATTTTAACCAGGAACTCGACCACAGAATCCCCCTTGTTCATCGAGGTGGCCGGATCGGTT
>SDZZ01000127.1 GCA_004173255.1 Chitinophagaceae bacterium
GTGCATAGCAACAATGAACTAAAAAGAGCGGTTACCTGTCTTTTCATTTTCTATTTTTTC
Source organism: Chitinophagaceae bacterium (assembly GCA_004173255.1). Taxonomy (GTDB): domain Bacteria; phylum Bacteroidota; class Bacteroidia; order Chitinophagales; family Chitinophagaceae; genus JBEVJC01. Next base: position 61 of record SDZZ01000127.1, read on the forward strand.
TGATTGATTTTTATTGTTTGGGCCGCAGCAGGTCTTGCTTGCGACATATAGGGACCAAATACATCCTTTACCGTTATCACAGGTTGGTCATCATCCAGTACAATTACATAAAAGCTGTTGCCACCCGGCATTACGCGGACCAGGATATGACCCTGCTGGCTCTTGTAGGCATCATCCACCATTGGACCGATCACCAGCCTGTTTGCTTCGAGCATATTGGTGGAAAAAAGATCACCGGGTAAGGGATAAATGGCTTTGTTGCGTAACCGGCGCAGTACTTCGTAACCCGGGTGGTCCGAAGACCAGGTTTGTCCGACCCACACCTGCGGATGCATCGTTTTTACCTGGAAGGCATTGATGGCATCGCGGTTACCATGGTGATCCATCACCGCCACATCCACCGGTCCCACCGCCTGCGCAATCGCAGTTTCCACATCACGCAATGGATCGTCGCCGGGAAAAACCTCCCCCGGATTATCACCACCGGTATAATAAATAAAGTTGCCGTAACTGATGGTGATGGCAAGACTCAGGCTGTTTTCATCGGGCCATTTGTTATCTCCCGGTTGCCGGTCAGGGAAATGTTTAACCACCGAGCTGTCTTTCCCCGTCCAGATCCATTGATTGCATTTTACATTGCGGATGTGGAAGGATGGATAGGTCACAGCATCATGCAGTAGAATGAATTGGCGGTCAGTTCCCGTCCGGAAAGCCTGTTGCTTCATACCCGCATCCGATTTTGACCGGATAAACCGGAAATAGTTTGCCATGGTTTTTCCAAACTCTATTTCACCCCCGCCATACACAGCCGATTGCTCGCGCATATTATAAGGATAATTATACATCGGGTAAGCACGGTCAACCAGCGTATTGATTTTTAACAGGTCACCCACCCCGCTGATGCCCGTGCGCAGGAAACTTCCGTCAGCGCTTACCGGTGCCGATGGATACCAGGCACCGAAATGATCATCGTGAAAGTGGGTAAGCAGCGCATAGTCGATCACCGGCTTTTCAATAACCTGGGTGATATAACTGACCAGCCATTCATACGGTTTTTTTGTAGTATCCGGTCTCTGGGGTGCATTCCTTTCGGTAAAAGTCCTGGCATCGAGAGGCGACAATTCGCCTGCATCGACCAGCATGGTAGTGCCATCGGGAAGAACACAAAAGGCCGCGTTACCGCGACCTGTGTTGATATGATGTATATCGAGATAACCTGTTTTCCAGCGACCCGGCGCCTGGCCTTTTACCGCATCCTGCGCCTGCAGGAAGCCGCAGGATAAAAAACAAACGATGGTTAAAAATCTTTTCAATTGCTGTGGTATTGGTAAAAGAAGGCAAGGCATGGACATGCCCTGCCTGACACTTTCAACTGCTTAATGAGAAGAAACTTTATTGGAGTAACCACATTTTCGTATTGAGATCGTCCGTACCACCCTGCCTTTGCACTGCAGCAGCCAGGTTTTCCGCATTAAGCGACTGGCCGGCGCGTGGATAGATATACCGGATCGGAACCTTGCCACCATTTACATTGGCCGGACCGGGAACAATAGCGGGCATACCCGTACGACGCCAGTCGAACCATGCTTCAAGACCGTTGAAATAAAGCGCGATCCATTTCTGCAACGCGATCTTGCCCAGCTTCTCTGCACCGCTGCCGGTGTAGGCGACAGCCGCCTGGGTCAGGTAATTGGCCGGCATGGCCGTATTCAGGTTATAGGCAGCGGGTACCACCGATTGCCAGAATGCGAAATTCGCGTTGATGCCGTTGAGGTAATATCCTTCGGCAGTACCGGTCGTGATCATGTTTTTTTCGCGTGCTTCGGCCAGCAGGAACTGGAGTTCGGCATAGGTCATGAGTAATGCCCTTGGAGCAGCAGGGTCGGGTGCGGCCTGGCCCTGGTCGTTACAAACGAGACAGGCAAACGTATAACCTACCCTTGAAACACCCTGTACACCTCCATTGTAAGCCAGTGCATCCACATCACTGAGACCATTAGGCACACCGCGGATCACCGGGTTGGCGGTGTTGGCAGATGTCTGCGTAGGCCGTCCGAATATGTTCAGCCGGGTATCGTTCAGTGTGGTGAGGCGGTCGGTCAGTGTTTTACTCACGCGGAATTCATCAAAAGAACCAACGCGACTGCCGTAAAGCGGCCACTGGTTAGGGGCAGAACCCAGATATTCCAGTTCTGCGTTATCGGCGTTGTTTTCAAAGACCGGGTAAAGTGTTGGGTTTGACAGGATCTCCTGCAGGTCTGCGTTGACGCTTCGTTTGTTTGACAAACGCATCAGGTAACGCACGCGCAATGAGTTCGCGAGTTTCCTCCACTTAATCAATGAAGCATAACCGCCACCATACAGTACATCCCCACCAAAGGCTGCATTGCTCGGAACGGTCTGCAGCACTTCGTTTGCGGTTTTGAGGTCCGACAGGATTCCATTGTAGATATCTTCCTGTTTGTCATAAACCGGCTGATACACCGCATCAGTTTTAGCTTTGCCTGCTTCAGAATATGGCGCGTCACCATAGGCATCGGTGACCTGTGAAAACATCCACGACTTCATGATCAGTGATACTCCATAGTACGGATTTGCCTGGTCATCCCCTACCTGCGCAAAAATATTCTGCAGGTTGCGGTTGTTATCGTAGACGGTATTCCAGATATCATTGCGCTCGCCCCAGAGGTAAAGGTCTTCGTTGACAAACTGGATTTTTGCGTGATGCTGTACCACAATGTTGCCGATTCCCCAGGCTTCATTTACCTGGCGGTCCATCATGTTCCTGATCACCCCGCTGAGCAGCAGGTCGGGCGACACTGCCGTCGGGTTATTATTATCGGTATTCGTTTCCTCGAAATTCTTTGTGCAACCACCAAGCAGCGATGCAAAAAAAACGGGAATAAAAAGTCGGCTGAGTTTCATTATTGTAATTTTTGCTTGCATTATAATTTAAAGCTGAGGTTGATACCATAACTGCGTGCGCTGGGCAGGCTCATGTAATCCACACCCGGTACGGCGGTACCACCGGAGTAGGACATCGTTTCCGGATCCACATGCGGTACGTTATCCGAGAGGAACAGGTTACGTCCGACCAGGGAGATGGTTGCACCGCGGATCGGTAATTTGCCAAACAGGCGATCAGGAATGGTATAACCCAGTTGCAGTTCACGGAGTTTGATAAATGACGCGTCATACATGACCCCTTCAGCAATATTCCGTCCGTTGGTATAGGCACTGTGCCAGGTACGCACCGGAACCTTGGTAGTGTTCACCACCCATGATCCGTCAGGTTGTTGTACCACACCACCTCCGATTACTCCATTGCCTTCTTTTGAAATGTCATATCCGTCAGCACGCCCTTCAAGCGTTTCCGAAATGATTCCGCCTTCACGACCTACCGTCTGGGTGAGGGAATAAATATTTCCTCCATGACGTACATCTACCAGGAAACTGAGGCGGATGCCTTTATATACAAACGAGTTGCCCACACCCATCAGCCAGTCCGGGTTATAGTTACCGAGTAACTCCACATTGCTGGTTGGCATCGGGCGGCCGTTTGACTGGTAAACAATCTGTCCGGTAAACTTTCCGGTTTCATCATAGTAAGGTGCATTCTTGTCCGAGCTCTGCACTTTCGCAAAAGCAATACCGTACATGTTACCCATGCGTTCGTTTACCCGCGCTTCAATGCTTACATTCCTGTCGTCATTGATCACGTAATTGGTCAGGCCATCACTGAGTTCGAGTACTGAGCTGCGGCTGGCCGAAAAGTTCACATAGGCATCCCAGGTAAAGTTTGCCGATTTAACAACAGAACCATTCAGCATCACTTCCACACCGCTGTTGCGGATAAGGCCTGCATTGATCAGCCGTGTTGAATAACCTGTAGTGATGTCCAGTGGCAGTGCAAGGATCTGGTTCTTGGTCCTGCTCTGGTAGTACGTAACATCGATTCCGATCCTGTTTTTAAACAGGCGGATTTCCGTACCGAACTCCACTGCTGAACTGATCTCCGGTTTCAGGTTGAGGTTGGCCAGGCGGTTGGTTTCCCCATAAATCTGGTAAGAACCAAATGGCTGGCTGCGACCGTAGGTCTGGGTAAATGCAAACGGATCGGTATCATTACCCACCTGGGCAAAGCTTCCGCGTAATTTAAAGTAGCTGATGAATTCAGGCAGACGCACCATTTCGCTGAGCAGGGCGCTGAGTGCCACGGATGAATAGAAATAAGAATTGTCTTCTGTACCCAGTGCCTTCAGGTTTTCCGGAAGCGTAAGGGCCGAGCTCCAGTCGTTCCGGCCGGTGAAGTCGAGGAACAATTTATTCCTGTAAGCAACACCTGCTGACCCGTAAAGGCTATTGATTTTTTTCGCCACATTAAACTGCGTGGCCGTGAGTTCGATCCTTGAGTTGTTGAGGCTGTAGATGCCAGGGATGTTCAGTTGTCCGGCCACCTCATCTTTTGAACGGGAAGTCTGCCTCATCTGGTTTCCACCAGCCGTTGCGTTGATACTGAAGTCGCTGTTAAGTTCTTTATTATAGCTGAGGAGGAAATCGGTGTTACGTTCCTGGTTTACAATTCCATTTTCCCTGTATTCGCCAAAAGGGAAACGCTGGGTACTAAATGCACGGCGGAACTCGCGGCGTTCGTTGCTCCAGTCGGTAGCGGTCCGGAACTGCAGGTTCAGTGCCTTGCTGAATTCGTATTTGAGGATGATGTTACCAATGATGCGGTCATAGTACTGGCCGTTGGTGTTCTGGAAAACAGTCAGGTACGGGTTATCATGGTAGTTGTAGTTCCAGCTGTACTGGCGCTGGTTTTCCAGTCCGTTCTGCCAAAGGCGTTTCATATCGGATACTTTTACCGATGCGGGCAGCCATGCATTAAACAGGTACATGATACTTTCTGTACCATAACTGATCGACGGCCTGTTATCGCTTTCGCTTTTGATATAACTTACAAAAGCACGGGCCGACAATTTGCTGGTGAGGTTGTACCCACCGGAGAAAGAAACGGTGTTGCGCAGCAGGTCAGTGTTTGGCACCATTCCTTTCTGGTCAAGGTTTGTATAACTCAGGCGGAAGTCACCGTCTTTATTACCACCCACAAGGGCTACGTTGTTGGTAAAAGTATTACCCGTCTGCAGGAAATTTTTCAGGTTGTCGTTGTCTGCCACCCAGGGCGTTCCGGTAATCACGCTGCCCGCAGGTGCATTCAGGTCACCACCCGTATAAGGGATCGTTTGTCCGTTCAGTGTCCTTGGTGAATTGAACTGGGGAAACAACTGGCCGTTGAATGCCGGGCCCCAGCCTTCATCGGTACCATCGGCCAGACCGCCGCCGCCACCATTTACAAATGCGAAGTCACCACCACTGCCATTTCCCTGTCCATACTTTTTCTGGTAGTCAGGCAATTTGAGCGGCGTTTCAAACGTCATGTTGCTGTTTACTTCAACACCGATGCCCTGCGACCGGCGACCGCTCTTGGTCTTGATCATGATCACACCGTTTGCTGCGCGGGAGCCGTACAAGGCAGCAGCGGCGGGGCCTTTGAGGACACTGATTGACTCCACATCATCGGAATTCACAAAACCAGCACCATTACCAAAGTCAACTTCCATATTGCCCGATCCGGATGTACCGGAAATAGAGTTGCTGATGGGCACACCATCGATCACATATAACGGCTGGTTCTTATTAATATCCACTGATCGTTCCCCACGGATTGATACACGGGCCGAACCACCGATACTTCCGGGTCCGCCTACCACTGTCACGCCGGCAACTTTCCCCGAAAGCTGGTTCACCACATTGGTTTCCCGGGCGGTGGTCAGCTCTTCCCCTTTCACTTCCTGGATAGCATATCCCAGTTTTTTCTTTTCGCGACGGATGCCAAGGGCCGTCACCACCACTTCACTGAGGTCACGCGACTCGGTGCTGAGTGAAATGTTTGCCGCATCGGCCACGTTGATCTCGCGTGTCTGGAAACCAACATTGCTCACGATGAGCACATCGGTCGGACTGGCCATTACAGAAAATGACCCGGTGGCATCAGTGACGGCAGACGCCTTGCTGCCTTTCACTATCACGGTTGCACCCACAACGGGTTCATTTTTTTCGGACGTAGATATTTTTCCCGTAACCAGTTGCTGGGCGAACGCAAAGCTGTTGAAGGAAAGAAGGAAAATAAGAATAACACCATATTTTATATGGCGGAGGAGATAACGATTCATAACAGCTGATTGGTTTTGTAAGTGTTAATGATTATTAACACGGCAAAACTCAGCCTTGCATGTTACGGTTAGCTTACGCTAATGTGAACGAATGATTAACAATGTGGCATGCTATTATGATTGTGTTAAGCAATTACCACCGGGGATTTCTGGCATGAAACAATTATTCCATAATTAACGCATTTAACGGGGCCTGACTAACGCCAGGTTGGTTACAATCGCTAACGCACCTCTCGTCTTCGAATGCGACGACTGTCCTGGCCGTTAATCACCAGTTGTTCTTCTGGTCTTCATTGATCCGTTCAGGTTTTTTGGCGGGAACATCCCTCCAGTCTGCATTGTACGGTACAAAAATAGCCAGCCAGATACTTCTTGCCTCCCGCATCAGGATAGGTTGCAGTGAAATGAGCAGCACAGCGTTTGCAACCAGCCAGTAAAAAAAGCGGTTATCATTCAGGCTGATCCCGATTACCAACGCATAAATGGCCAGAAACACCACGCTGATCAGGATCGACAGGCCATAACTTACATAGCTTGAACCGTAGTAAAAGCCCACTTCGAGGTCGAATGCCTGTCCGCAGATTTCGCACTGCTCCCGCATCTTCAGCGTGGATTTCAGCCGGTATGGATTCTTTTCATAAAACATATCGCCCAGCCGGCACCGGGGACATTTACACTTCAGCACATTGAGGACCGAAGGCTTCCGTACGGCAGATGTATCAGTTTGCATTTGAAGACTGTTTTGCATGATTGTATAGTTTATGATCAGAACTGTTTCCTGAATTCTTCCGGGGTTTGCCCTGTATATTTTTTAAAAAACCGCCCAAAGTAAGAGTTGTCCTGGAAGTCGAGCTCATCCGCCACCTGTGTCACTGTCAGCCCCGCATTCACCAGCAATCGTTTTGCCTCCAGCAGCAACCGGTCGCGGATCAGTTCACCTGCGGTTTTACCAAGCAGGTCCTGGCAAAGTGCATTCAGGTGGTTGGGTGTGATGTACAGGAGTTTCGCATAGTCTTTTGGCAAGCGCATGCGGATAAAATTTTCATCGATCAGTTTTTTGAAACCGGACAGGACCAGTTGCTTTTGCTGCGGAATGACAATGGCAGAATTTACTTTGCATACTGATTCCACCAGCAGGAAAAGTTTCAGCAGGTTTACCCGGACGAGGTCCCTGTTCACGAGACCGTTTCCCTCGTTTAGGTGCACGAGTTCATCAAAGAGCGCAACCATTGCCGGGCGGGAAGAAACCGGCAACTGGCAGGTGGCCTTCGATGCATCCCCGGAAAAAAAAGGAAAAGCCGACAGGTAGCCGGTATGTAACAGGAAGTCACGGAAAAAGTCCGCAGCGAAATTGATGATATATCCATCCACTGCCCCCTTGAAATTCCATGCATGTACCTGACCGGGAGCCATAAAGTATACCTGGTAAGGTTTTACATCAAAACTGGTAAAATCGATACTGTGTGTGCCCGACCCTTTTGTAAAAAGCACCAGGTGATAGAATGAATGACGATGAGGCGTGTGAAGGTGTTCATAATGGCGTGCAAGATAACCCGCAAATGGCTCAACCAACAGGTCAGGCCCTCCGCCGTTTGCATCCTGCAGTGAGCAAATATCATAAACGGGTATTTCCTTTTTTGCCATGACTTAATCCTTACTCCTGCAAAGTTAGGAAATACCCTGCCTTTGCGCATAGCACTCGTAATGGAATCTATGGCACTATTTACCGGTCAGGCCCGTACTCAGGGAACTGCATTTGCCGGCCAGCCGCAGGTGGGAACAGTGGAAACTGACTATCAGGTATTTTTCAAAGGCAATGTAAAAAAGAAGGTGGATCCGACGCCGGGCTCGCTTTCCACACCTATTTCACCGTGATGACGTTCTATAATTTCCTTACTCAGGTATAAACCGATCCCAAATCCGGAGATAGCCCGGTCGGTATTTACCCGGAAATACCGCTGGAACAGTTTAGCCTGGTGTTCGGGTGAAATGCCGATGCCCGTATCCGTAACGGAGATCCGACCGGTATGGTCAGAGGATTCGCACTGTATAATGATCTCGTTGGTACCAGGTGAATATTTAACAGCGTTGGTCAGCAGGTTCGACAGCACATTACTGACCTTGTCATAGTCGGCATAGACCAGGCACTGTTCACTGCAGCCATTGTAGATAAATGTGAAACCGGGGTTCAGTTGTCTTGCCTCGTTTACGCTGTGCAGAACCAGCTCATCGAGCCGGAAATGGGAATACTCCAGGTTGATCTTGCCCGATTCGAGCCGGGAAATGTTCAGGAAGCCGTTGATAAGGCGGGTCATTTTGCGAACCTGCTTGGAAGCCGTTTCAAGTGCATTGACAGTAAAGGGGTCCGATGTGCCGGACATCCGTATCTGGAGCATCTGGATATAACCGCTGAGGGCGGTCAGTGGCGTTTTCAGCTCATGGCTCACCATGGCAATGAAGTCGCTTTTCCGCTGTTCATCCTTCTTCTGTTCCGTAATATCCATAACAAACCCCGAAAAAAGGGTTTCACCGTCTTCCGACCTGGTGACCCGTCCGATGGAGCGTAGCCATATCAGTGAATCGTCATTGAATTTTTTTTGCGAATACGTGAAATCATAATCACCACCCGTAGCAATTGCCGTTTCAATTTCCGCCATGATGACTGGCCGGTATTCTTCACTGACCTGGCCAATGGCCATGTCGAAGGTCATCGGTCCCGGGCGGTCGTATCCAAAAATGCGTGCCAGGGCTTTGTTGTAGGTCAGCTCCATGCTGCCCGGACGGATAAACCAGCTGCCGAGATTTGCCGCCTCAATTGCCAGGCGGAGCGATTGTTCGGCCTGCTCCACGGTTTTGCGGGCGAGTACCTGCTCGGTTACAAGCGTGGCCGTAACCATAATCCCATTCACTGAACCGGTATGATCCCGCAGTGGCTGGTATACGAAATTTGTGTAGTCTTCCCGTAAATCGCCCTCATGCTCAAGTTTTACCTTTATCTCATCCCCATAAAAAGGCATGCCTGTTGAGTACACATTCAGGAGAATATCTGTAAAGGGCTGGCCTGCCAGCTCCGGTAAAGCCTTCTCGATGGGCAGGCCGATAATTTTCTCCGATTTACCCCAGATCCCGAGGATTTTTTTATTGGCTGATTCGACCACCAGTTCGGGTCCGGTAAGTACTGCAATGGCAATGGGTGCATCCGCGAGCAGGTACCTCAGCCTGGCCTCGTTGTTTGCAAGCTCATCATTGCGACGGGCAAGATCTTCACGGATATGGACCAGCTCCTGGTTGACTACCGTTAATTCTTCATTGGACGACAGCACTTCTTCTGCAGCTGCAGCCAGCCGTTCGGCGTTGATTGATTCATTGATGCGCAGTGTTTCCACCTCTGTCACATCGGTGGCAAAACAAACCACCCCTTCTATTTTACCATCAGCGTCAAATACAGGCTTGTAGATATAGTTGTAGTAAAAGGTGACCATGTCCTCGCCCAGGCGGATGTCGACACGGTCGGCAATGGCTTCAAACTCAATACCCGTTTCCATGACCTGCCTGATGATTTTTGCAAATGGTTTTCCATAAATTTCGGGCAATACCTCTTCAAATGCCTGCCCGATTACGGAATCGTCCTTTCCCCATGCCTTCAGCGTTGCCTTGTTGGCAACGCCGAGAATGAGATCGTTCCCATACATAAAGTAGATTGGGGACGGCGATTCCTCGATAACTTTCTGGAAGATGGAGTCCTGAAAATCCAATTGATAAATTTATATGCCAATGCTGAAAGCTATTCCTGTGCCGGAAAAGCGCCTGTCGTGGTACAAACTTTGTTCAACCTGTGTCAATGAATCCATACATACTCCTGTTAAGCATAATTGGTGTCGCGGCATTTGCGATGACCTGGATGCCGGCCATTACCAAAAAAACCGGGATTTCCTATGCTATTCTGTATGTGGCAGCAGGCAGTATCCTGTACCTCCTTTTTCCAACCCATCTCCCTGTGCCACTACCACAGGCACATCCGGACGCAACGCTGCACCTGGCCGAAATGGTGGTGATCATATCATTAATGGGTACGGGTATCAAAATTGACCGTCGCTTCAACCTGAAAAACTGGGCATCCCCGTTGAAATTAATATCAGTCGCCATGGTGCTTTGTATAGCCGGTGCCGCAGTGGCAGGGCATTTTTTCCTCGGATTGAACGTCGCCGCGGCCATCCTCCTGGGATCGGTGCTGGCGCCCACCGATCCGGTGCTCGCCTCCGATGTGCAGGTTGGCCCGCCAAACCA
>SDZZ01000595.1 GCA_004173255.1 Chitinophagaceae bacterium
CTGCGGGCACCGGTGATACTGGAAGCCGCTGCAGCAGTAACCCTGGCCGACCTTTTCCTTGTAGCCCAGAAAATAAAACCCGTTATGTGACGGTATTACGATCCTAAAAAATTATCAATGGCAGAGATCTATCATGTGACTACGGCAGGGGAATGGAATGTGGCTAAAGAGAAAGGCGCCTATGAATCACCTTCGCTCAATAATGAAGGCTTCATCCATTGCAGCGAAGCCCGGCAGGTTGAAGGGGTGCTGCGGCGCTATTTTGCCGGGCAGGACCACCTGGTCAAACTGGTGATCGATACCGATAAACTTACATCGAGGTACATCCAGGAATGGTCACCCTCGGTGCAGGATACATTTCCCCATGTGTATGGTCCCATTAACCTCGATGCAGTGACCGACGTGGTGGCGATATGAGCAGGCCGGGGGCAGTCCGGAAAAGAACACACTTATCCCATTTGAAACCCGTGGACCAGCGCCCCGTAATTGGTTGCCCGCCTGACTCACAGGTAAAATAAAGAAGCCCTGATTCCGTTTTATTGAAAGCTTTTCTTAATTTGTCAGTATACTATCCCAAGCCTTATGCAAAGAAATCCACCACTTTCTTCCATTCTGCTGCTTGTTTTTGCCATTGGATTGTCCGCGTGTAACAACGGGGAAAAGCCGGTAGAAAAAGACATTGCAGTTACACCAGAGGACCTCAGCAAAAAGACCATCGCAAATATCAAGGATGAACTGGAATTCGCTGCCGGTAATAAAGGTGATATAGGCGACTCCATCTTCCTGTACAATGCCGAACTGGTAAACAGCCTGTACAGTAAACAGGAGTTCAGGCCCATGTGGAGTGAGAATGCTATCTGGAAGCCTTCCACCGATTCGCTCGCTGCATTTATTGCCGCTTCGAAACTTTTTGGATTGTTCCCGCAGGATTATCATTCGGACCTGATCATGCAGATCAGGGACCGTTTTTCAAAAGACACAACCAACAAAACGGATCGGAAGGATGCGGCCCTCTGGAGCCGTATGGACATTATGCTGACTGATGCATTTATCCATATGGTAAAAGATGTCAAACTTGGCCGCCTGCCCAACGACAGTGTGTCGTTGCGGAAAGACTCGGTAATTACCAATGATACTTATGAAGCCCGGCTGAATGAGTTTCGCCAGAATAACAATATATCGCAGGTAATGTCTTCGCTGGAACCACGGCATGAAGGTTACCGCAACATCAGGTCCTCGCTGGCCGGGTTCCTTGAACATGCATCGGGAAAGGTTTATACCAGGGTACCAGCCATGAAAGAAAATCCTGCTGCTTTCCGCGTGGCTTTGCAGAAACGCCTGTTTGAAGGGGGTTACCTGGCAACGGATACTATTCCTGCCGATTCCACCATGATTGCAGATGCGGTGAAGGCATTCCAGAAAGAACTGGGGATAGCGGTCGACGGGCAGGCCGGTTCCGGTACATTGAGGATGCTTAACCTGACGGATCATGACCGGTTTGTAAGTATTGCCATTACCATGGACCGGTATAAACTGTTGCCCGAAACAATGCCCGATCGTTATATCTGGGTCAACCTGCCGGGTTATTACATGCAGCTGCGCCAGGGCGATTCGGTGGCATTGTATTCAAAGATCGTATGTGGCAAACCCCTTACCCGCACGCCGTTGCTGACCAGTGCCATTTCCGACCTGGTCACTTATCCGCAGTGGACCATACCGACCCATACCGACCAGTATTATTGCAAAGGATATTATACCTGCTGCCAAAAAAAATCCAGGCTATTTTGCCAAGAGGGGTTACAGCCTGATCGATGGCAACGGGGATGAGGTGGATCCATACGAGGTGGACTGGACCAGGTACAGTAAAGGCATTCCCTATAAGGTAGTGCAGGGAAGTGGTGACGACAACGCACTTGGCATACTTAAATTCAATTTCCCGAATAAATATGCGGTTTACCTGCATGATACCAACCAGCGGTACCTGTTTGGCCAGGCAATGCGCTCCCTGTCGCACGGATGTGTAAGGGTTCAGCAATGGAAGGAGCTTGCTTACCAGCTTATCCGTTACGATAACAGTGATGGCCTTCCACCCGAGGAGGTGTCGGACCTGAAGGCATCACCGGTTGAAGACTCGATGACCACATGGTTGGATCGTAAGGAGAAACACCGTATTCCGGTGCGTAAAAAAGTGCCGGTATTTATCCGCTATTTTACATGCGAAGGGAAAAACGGCAAGCTGGTTTTCTATGATGATATTTATGGTGAGGACCGCATATTGCAATCGCGCTACTTTGCCCGTAAATAAAGGGTTCCAGGGCTTTCTGGGTGCTGGTTGCTGGCCTTCTGATGTGTGACTGAAACGTGCATCCGGAGGTAATAATTTATTTCCCCATATAACCCCGGACCGTTATTTTTGTGCCGTCTAAAAAACCAAACTATCTGATTATGAAGAAGATCTTAGCAGTTCTCCTGGGGCTTACAGTTTTTGCCACAGCCAGCAACGCTCAGGACAGCGAAATCAGGCCCGCAGCCCTCGGGGTCAGTTTTACGCTTCACGACTTCGAAACAGCGAGGCTGATCCGCACTACTTCACTCAATAATGTTCTCCGGAATAAACAATGGGCAAGCGCTTCGGAAATGAGTCCGGGTATTGCAATTACTTACTTCAAGGGTTTGCATAAATATGTGGACGTTGCCGGTTCAGTTGGTGGTTCATTCCTCAAATACCCGGTTCCCAACCAAAGTACGGTTGGTGGTGACCAGAAATTTTTACTCGAAGCCGAAGCTGCCTTCAACCTGAAAATGGTTTCTGAAAAACATTGGCTGATCCCTTACCTGATTGGTGGTGTGGGCGGACAGATGTACAGCAAGAGTTTTGGTGCTTATATTCCCGCAGGTGTGGGTATGCGGGTGAACTTCTTTGATGAGGCGCACTTCTTCGTTACCGCACAATACCGTGTACCGGTTTCCACTGAAACAGTTTCCTATCACTTCTTCAACCAGTTTGGTTTTGCGGGTACGGTAGGAAAAATCAAAAAGCCCGAGCTGAAGGCACTGCCTCCTGCACCTCCGGCTGATACGGACAAGGATGGTATCATTGACAGCCTGGATAAATGTCCGACTGTGCCGGGTCTTGCAAAGTATGAAGGCTGCCCAATCCCTGATACGGATAAAGACGGCATCAATGACGAAGAGGATAAATGCCCGACTGTATCCGGACTGGCGCGCTACCAGGGTTGTCCGATCCCCGATACTGACAAGGATGGTGTGAATGATGAGGAAGATAAATGTATCACCGAAGCCGGACCAGCCAGCAACCAGGGTTGCCCGTTTGTTGATACAGATGGTGACGGTATACCTGATCCGGAAGATAAATGTCCTACTATCCCGGGAACAAGGGAAAACCAGGGTTGCCCTGAAATCAAGAAGGAAGTGATTGAGCGGATCAATTATTCAGCAAATAATATCTATTTCGCTACCGGTAAATATACGCTGCTGAGCAAGTCGTTCAAGGGACTGAATGATGTGGCGAAGATCATGGCAGAGAATCCGGCCACGCGTCTTACCATCGATGGTCACACGGACAACGTGGGTTCTGATGACCTGAACCAGAAGCTCAGCGAAAACCGCGCAAATGCGGTAAAAGCTTACCTCGTTAAAAAAGGAGTGGATGAAAGCCGCCTGTCAGCAACCGGTTATGGTGAAACCACCCCGATTGCCGATAACAAAACACCGGCAGGTCGCCAGAAGAACCGCCGCGTCGAACTCAAACTCGGTTACTGATAACAAATACACTGGATTTCCAGTCATCCCCGATACTAAAAACCCGGTCCTGTATAGGCCGGGTTTTTTATTTGTCTGCCA
>SDZZ01000596.1 GCA_004173255.1 Chitinophagaceae bacterium
TCACTTCTACCAGCTTATTCCGGTACCCGGTAGGTACCGGGTCATTTACGACCAGTTGCAGCGTGTCCTTCCGCGCATCAATAAACACCGCGTACCAATAATCAAAATTCCCTTCAAAATGCAGGTATTGCAGCGTGTCGGTATGCAGCTGTGCAGCAGGTTCAGGATGTACCTTACCTGTAATCAGCGCGGCCGTATCCCGGCCAGCCTTCTCAGGCGGCTTTTTCTGCTGACAAGCGGTGAGTAACACCAGCAGTACCATTAGGATGGATAATTTCATAAGGCAAGTTACAAAAACTGTCTAAAAACAAACCTTTAGTTAAACAGTCGGGTGGTTTGACTAAAATGATTCCGGTAATACTACTTAGAACAATTCCAGGCGATGCAACGTTAGTTAACCATGAACAAAATCATGAAAATGGCGGCTGCTGTGGCCGCGCTGGCCGTTTTCGGCTGTAACAACCCCAAGACCAAACAGGATACTTCTACTTCCGATAACACCGAAAACACATCCAAACAGGTTTCGCAAAACGCGATGACCTTACCGGCGCTGGACGCGCTTTTTTTTGATAAAGATTTTACAGCCGCCCTGAAATCACAATTAGGCCTGAGCACTGCTGAAATAGAAAAACTCAAAGCCGCGGCGCACAGCTCGGTCCGCGACCTGAGCGAGGATGGTGTAGATACCGGTTCGGCTAAAGCGGCTACACAAGATTACGAGCAGAAGATCACCGCGATCATCGGTGCAGACAAGGCGCGGCAATTGCTGCAACTGGTTAATGCCCGTTACAGCAAAGGGTTGGAAGGCCTGGCACCCACACAAGCTAACTTTGTACCGAAAGATACCCGTATCGTGGTCAATGCGCCGGCGTTCCGTTTAGATGTATTCCAGGATGGTAAACTACTAAAGACTTTCACCGTCGGCATCGGCTACCCGGAGTTTCCACTCCCGACCGGTATGCGGAGCGCGGACACGCTGATCTTTAACCCAAGCTGGACACCGCCGGACGAGCCCTGGGTGAAGGGAAAGTTTGCGCCGGGCCGGAAAGTATCAGGAGCAAATGAAGATAATCCTTTAGGCGCTGTCAAAATACCTATCGGGATGCCGTCGCTTATCCATGGCGGTAAACCACTGGAAAAGATCGGCAATTTTGCCTCACACGGCTGCGTGGGCATGACCAATAAACAAGTGCAGGACCTAACTGGCCTGGTGGCGCAACTGGGCGGTTCAGAACTGACCGCCGCCGATATCACCAAACTGCGTAAAGCCGGTAATACCAAGTCGGTCAAACTGAAAAACCGTGTTCCTGTCGATCTCCGTTATGAAACCATCGTGGCTGAAAACGGCGCTTTGCATATTTACCGGGACGTCTATGAACGTGGCACCAACACACTCGAAAATGCGAAAAGCATTTTGAAGGTGTATGGCATTGATTATAATAAACTCAGCGGGCAGGAAAAGACTGACCTTAATACTGCCCTGGCAGAAATGAACCGGGATGCAAAGGGCAAGGCCATCGCTGCGGATAACCTGCCGGAATCCAAAGATGGTGTACCGGCCAGCAAGCTCGCCCGCTCCGAAAGTGGTAAGGTGACCTCACGTGTAAAAGGTGAAAAAGAAACCCAGGTAATGATCACTGCTTTACAGGGTAAGGGTTACCCATCAGCAGTAGCACTGGATGCCGGTAATAACTAATATGGCAAGAATATTCATTACCGGCTCGGCCGACGGACTGGGCCAGCTGGCCGCACAAGAACTCATCAGGGACGGGCACGAGGTTACCATACACGCCCGAAGTAAAGAACGGGGCGAACAAGCCTTAAAAAGTTTGCCCGGCGCAAAAGGTGTACTCATTGCCGACCTGTCGGACATCGCCCAAACAAAAAGCCTTGCTGAACAAGCCAATGAAGCCGGTGCCTTCGACGTTGTGATCCATAATGCAGGCGTTTATCAAACCACGACAGAAAACCTCCTGAACGTCAATACCCTCGCACCTTATATCCTGACCGCACGCATGAACCGGCCAAAACGCCTGATCTACCTGAGTTCAGGCATGCACCTTTCAGGCGAACCGGGAAATATTAATCAACCCTCATACGCTGACACCAAGCTGCACATGGTCATGCTGGCTAAAGCCCTTGCGCGCAAATGGCCGGAGGTTTACGCCAATGCAGTCGATCCCGGCTGGGTGCCCACCAAAATGGGCGGGACAGGCGCACCGGATGACCTGGAACAAGGTTATCAAACACAAGTCTGGTTAGCTACGAGTGATGAGCCCGCCGCAAAAGTCAGCGGCCAGTATTTTCATCACCAAAAGCA
>SDZZ01000597.1 GCA_004173255.1 Chitinophagaceae bacterium
TACTTTCGGGCTTTCGGTAAATGCACAGTATTTTTCGACGGTGCGATCTATCGGCGACCTGCAGGAACTGCTGGCCTGGAACAGGCGCCAGCCCGCATTGATCCTGGGTGGCGGCAGCAACCTGCTGCTTACTAAAGATGTGGAGGGACTGGTTATCCGAAACGAGATCAGGGGTATTTGGAAAGTGAAGGAAGATGATGATGCTGTGTACATAAAATCCGGGGCGGGGGAGAACTGGCACTCACTGGTACTATACGCTATCAATAACGAACTGGGCGGACTGGAAAACCTTTCGCTGATACCGGGAAATGTCGGGGCCTCACCCATGCAAAACATCGGCGCCTATGGAGTAGAGATCAAGGATGTGTTCCATGAACTGACCGCCTTCCACCTGGAAGAAAAAACAAATTATATATTCCGCGCAAAAGACTGTGGCTTTGGTTACCGGGAAAGCGTATTCAAAAACAAATACAAGGGGCAGTTCCTCATCACAGATGTAACATTCCGGCTGAGCAAAAAGCCGGTCTTTCATATCGAGTATGGGGCAATCCGTGCCGAGCTGGAAAAAATGGGTGTCACGCAACCCGGGCTACGCACCATCTCGCAGGCAGTCATCAATATCCGCACTTCCAAATTACCCGATCCGAAACAGATCGGCAACGCAGGTAGTTTTTTCAAAAACCCATCGGTACCGGCAGAAAAATTTGAATCACTGAAAGAAACCTTCCCCGACCTGGTCGGTTATCCCAATGCCGACGGCACTACCAAACTGGCCGCTGGATGGCTGATCGAACATAGCGGTCCTGCGTCAGGCGAAAGCTGGAAAGGTTATCGCGCGGGTGATGCCGGTGTGCATGATGCCCAGGCACTGGTGCTGGTGAACCACGGCAATGCCACCGGATCGCAGGTTTTTGAATTGAGCGAGCGAATCCTGCGGTCAGTCCAGGAAAAGTTCGGGGTTACCCTTGAGCGCGAAGTCAATGTCCTGTAAACTGGCGGTATTTCCGATCGATCAAAGAACCGTTCTCACCCCAACCCGCGCAAGCCACGCAGGTCGGCAAAAGCCCGGACCTTAGTTTAACACTAAAATTTCCATCCTGATGCAGCGGCCGGTGCAAAACGGATGTCAACCCTGCTAACCATTCAAAACCATCATTAACCATTAACAACTGCCATGAAATATTCGCTCCTCCTGTTCACCTGTCTCGCCATTTTTAGCCTGTCCTCCACTGCCCAGGACAAAATCTACCGGCAAAACGGAAAAGTGATCCTCGCCAAAGTCATTGAGGTAGGGTCTGCCGAAGTAAAATACCGGTTGTTTGAAAACCCGGAAGGACCGATCTACATCCTGGAATCGGATCGTATAAAAAAAATCGTATATGAAAGCGGGGCCGAGGAAAAGTTCGGCAAGGATGATCCCAAAGACACCGAACGTTATGCGGATGATCTTAAAAAAGTGATCAAGGTAAATTTCTTTTCTCCCCTGTATGGATACACCGAGATAGGGTACGAGAAATCGCTCGCCGTTGGCCGTTCAATTGAATTTTCGGTTGGTGGTATCGGGCTCGGAAAATCATCTGTGCTGTCTTTCTACAACGGCAATATCAATGAAGAGGTAAGATACAAACCACGTGGATTTTTTGTGACCGGGGGTTACAAATTCAACAAGCTGCCGGACTTCATTTTATTTGGCCGCACCCGCATGTCGCATTTGATGCAGGGCACCTACCTGAAGCCCACATTATATCTTGGTCACTATTCTGAAAATTACCTGTTGCAGAAACAGAACAACAGCAGCGAAGTGCTTCGCCAACAGGTCAGCTTTGGAGCGTTGCAGCTGGAATTCGGCAAACAGTGGATCTTCGGCGAGAAAGTAGCCCTGAATATTTACTGGGGCCTTGGTTACGGTTTTGATAACAAGGAAGACACCTACCAGTATGAAGGCAGCCAGGCATATGGTTATTATAATGAGTCCGCCTGGAACTATGCGAACGCAAGAGGAGGTAAAAGCCCTGGCCTGTCGGGAACGTTCGGGCTGAAACTTGGGCTCTTACTGAAATAATAAAGGGATGTAAGAACTCTACCATCTGAAATCAAAAGCCTGCCCGGTAAAACCAGGCAGGCTTTGTTTATTTTGTTGGATGCTGTGCACCCCGGAAGTAACTGTCGGCGGCCGATTCTAAAACACAAACCATACCCATGCTTAGCCTTCCTCGTCGTATTCCCCTTCCTCTTCAAAAGAGCCACCACCAAGGTTCATCATACTTCCGATCAGATCCTTGAATTCAATTTTTGTTTCAAAGATTTTCTTGCTTATGA
>SDZZ01000598.1 GCA_004173255.1 Chitinophagaceae bacterium
GTGATAAAAATGAGGAGCGATTAAGGACGGTAATTTTGAAAGAAATGAAGAGTGCTGAAGTAGACGAATCTTAACTCTAGTAATCCCAGCATTCCAATGAAGGTGACGCTGAGCCTTTAGCATTCCAGCTTCCCAACGAGACAACTGACCTACCCCAGTCGATTCCTGAACTCACTGGGTGTTGACCCTATTAACTTTTTTACATACCGTGTGAAAAACGACGGGCTCGAAAACTCCATTTTATCCGCAATCTCCGCGATGGTCAGGTTCTTATTCTTCAGCAGCAGGATCACCCTTTCCCTGGCATAACGCTGGATCCATGCCGAAGCGGTTACATCCGTGTTTTGTTTACAAACGAAATTCAGGTGTTTGGCAGTGATGTGCATGTGATCGGCATAAAATTGCACTTCCCGCTCTGTCATGCAATACTCCTGCAATAGATGCATAAATTGTTCGTAAAGCGATCCGCTTTCCACCGTGCGTTTGCGGCGTTCAAATTCTTTGGCGAAAACGGACCACATGTCAAACAGAAACAACTGCATTTGCATTGGCATGATTTCACCATAGAAAAGATGGTCCTTCTCCAGGTACCGGGCATGCAGTGATGTAAAGTTGGCCAGTACTTTTGACTTGTCTTTCTCCTGCAGGTGCAGGACCGGATTTGCCCGCGAATGAAGGGTCACATCAATACTCCAGCCCTGGTCCGGCACATTAACGTCCAGGAAACTACCCTCGACAAATAACACATCGGCTTTAAAGTTTTTTGAAAAGCTTACCCCTGAAACGTTACTATGCGCAAACCAGAACACGAATTCACCTGCTTTTGCTGTATAGCGTTTATCGTTGAAAGTAAAATCCATGTGCCCGCGACTGCACATAATATGAGTGTGGTAAAACTGTAAGTGGTCTGCAGGGAATTTTATATGCCCCGATGAATTCAGCAGGATAATTTTCTCCATAACAAGATTGATCAGAGTAGCAACGCTCCAGTAATATTACGTAATATTTGACATTATACCCGCGATAAATGTAACATTTAGGAGGCTTACCGTCTTTACCTTTACCATGTAAAAACTGAAACATGCAAGTTCAAAACGCGACTATATTCCAGCGAATGTTAAACCGTGAATCAGTGTCATTCAGCGATCCGGAGTATTCCATGATCCATGACGCATGTTATGCCACCCGGAAACTTCTCGTTCAACTGAACACGGCAGCGGGCAAGGAGGAAATCCAGGGTCTGCTATCGCAGGTACTTGGTGCTGACATTCATTCAACCACTATGGTGTTTCCGCCCTTTCAGATTAATTATGGGAAAAACACAAAGCTCGGCAAGGGGGTGTTTATCAATTTTGACTGTACGTTTCTTGATCTCGGCGGAATCACGATCGAGGATAATGTCATGCTGGGTCCGAAAGTCAGCCTCTTGTCCGAGGGTCATCCGGTTGCTGCGGGTGACCGTCAAAAATTGACCACCGGCCGTATTCATATTAAAAGAAATGCCTGGATTGGGGCGAACGCTACCATTTTACAAGGTGTTACCATCGGGGAAAATGCGGTGGTGGCCGCAGGAGCAGTGGTGTCGAGGGACGTGCCGGACAACACAATAGTCGGTGGCATCCCGGCAAAACACATCAAAAATATTTAAAGACTTCCGATGAAAGCTTCACTCACCTTTTTTGCCTGTTTTATTGCGATCCAGCTGATGGCGGGTTGTAATAAAAATAATACGACCCCGGGTTGCGATAAAACCAACACGGCGGCGGGTTCCCCGGCTAATCAATTTTCCGTAGACACTATGAAACTCACCATTAATATCGGGGACAAAAATTTCACCGCTACCTTGTATGACAACCCGGCTACATCAACATTGAAGTCAGCCTTGCCGATGACAATCGACATGATCGAACTGAACGGGAATGAAAAATATGCTGATTTGCCCAATGGCCTTCCGGCAAACGATTCCAATCCCGGGACTATACAATCCGGTGACCTGATGTTATACGGCACAAACACGTTGGTGCTTTTTTACAAGAGCTTTTCAACATCGTACCGGTATACGCGGCTGGGTCGTGTTGACGATCCATCAGGTCTGGCTGCCGCCCTCGGAACCGGGAACGTAACAGTGAAGTTTTCTATCCAATAAACAACAATCGCTATAATATGAAATTAGTTAACGTCACAGCAATTGCCTTACTGGCGTTGCTGTCAATAAACTGTATGGACAAAAAACCAGGCACTGATCCCGCAGCAACGACGCCCATTTTTGCAAAAGGCCAGAAAGGACCCGCGGAAAATTTTACCGGAAATGCATGGAAC
>SDZZ01000599.1 GCA_004173255.1 Chitinophagaceae bacterium
ACCCTCACCTGGCCGTCCGCGGCGGGCGAGACTTTCTCCATTAAATATGGCACCGGCACCGCCGACTTCACCGGCACCGCGGTGGCCAGCGTCCCCGCGTCCGCCGGGGCCTCCACCACCGCCACCTTCGCCTCCCCGGTGGCGGGAGCGGCCCGCCTCTTCTTCCGCGTCGTCAAAAACTGACACGGTCCAGCTTTCCCCCCTTATCCACCCGCATTCCATATCACGATACCTCATTTATGAAAATCCACCATAACTTCAAAATCCTCGCCGCCGCTGCGGCCACCGCCGCGACCTCCCTGAACGCCACTGCGGCGCTGACCCAGTGGCAGGATGCCGTGAGCGCCGGACCGGCCACCGCCGCCACTCATTTCACCATTGTCTCCACCGGCACGCAGGTGGATGTGGGCACTCTCACCGGTGACCGCGCCTTCGAGTTCATTATCAACGCGACATCCAAAGCCACTCCCTCGTCCGCGCTCCTGGGCACGTTCGAGGATGCAGGCGGTAAGCAGGCATTGAAGTTTGATCAATGGAACGCGACAGGCAATTTTGGCATCACCAGCTTCGGGGTGGAGGACTTTTACACCACTGTGGCATCCCCCTCCGGTGTGGACACTCATGTCGTCTTCACCTTCGATGGCACCAAGACGGACCTGTATGTGAACGGCGTTTTCCAAACCACCGTCAAAAGTGCGGCAAACGGAGATGTCGCGCTGGCTCTCACCGGAATGCAGGGGCTGGGCGGAGCTTTCAACGCGGGAGGCTATGTGGACCCGCTCCAAGGCAGCATTCTGGGTTTTGCCAGCTATGACAGCTCTTTGAGCGTGGGGGATATTTCGGCCCGCTACGCTGCTTTCGCCGCCCCTGTGCCCGAGGCCGGCTCCACCGCCCTCATGGGTCTGACGGTGATGGGGGCCTGCCTGGTCCGCCGCCGGAAATCATAAAATTCGGCAACGCGGATTATTTTCCCAGCTGAAGTTAAAGATTTGACTTTGGTGCCGAAAAACTGAATTTTCCATTAAATGTATGAGTGAGTGGGGAGCCGTCCGCAGCCTGCGGGCGGTTCCCCATTTTTTAATCCTGGCTTTCCCTGCCGCCTCCGCCCCGTCCCTTCGCAATTCGAGGCTGAATCTCCGCAGGCCATTTTGATAACCGCGCCAGTGAAACCGGCAGGCCGACATCTGAACGGAAAGGACCGGGAACATCCGCCGCATTTCCGGTTAGGGGAACCCGATCCATGCACCCCGTTTGGCTGGATGCCTGCTTTCCGGCGGCTCCCCTCCGATTCCAATCCCGTGTTCCTCCCCCTGATTCTCTGTCCGGCCAAGTCCGGCACCCTGCCCTCCGTCCGGAAAATTCGCTTCTGTTGGTGGTTGTGGATGGCTTCTCTCTCTTTTCTGATCTCCTTTCCGCCTCATGTAGACGAAATTACCTCTTACCATTTTTTTGTTCGGGAAAACTGGCTTTCGGTTATTACCTTTTACCCAATGCCTAACAATCATATTCTCACTAATCTTGTCAGCAGGATATTATCTCTTTTATCCGGAGAATTTATTTTTGTAATGAGGCTGCCAACTGTACTGATAAGTATTTTTTGTACTGTATTTCTGTATTTGTGCACGCTGCGTTACACAAATTTTGTAATAGCTACGCTGTCGGTTTCTTTCTTTAGTTTTACGGAGCTGGGCTTGTTCTACACAATTTCCGGCAGAGGCTATTACATGCTGTTGTTTGCTTCGTTTATGCTGTTTTTTGCCACTTACAGCCTTTGTTTTTCTACCAGGTCGGTAAGGTTCAAATGGTTTGTCTGGTTGCTGGCAGGCTGCATTGGGTTTTATACTATGCCGCCTTTTCTTTATCCGTTTTTCTCGGCCTGCGCAGTTCTGTTTCTTTATTTCATTTCACATAAAAACCTTCACGGCGTTAAACAACTTTTTATGGCGGGCAGCCTTGTGTCGCTCATCGTTATGTTGCTTTACCTGCCTATAGTATTGGTAAGCGGCTTTGGCTCATTAACCGGAAACCAGTATGTAGAACCCATGGCTCCGGGCGCTTTCTGGAATGCTTTCCTGTTTTTTATCTATAACATTGAGCGGAAAACAAACGGACTTAACGTGGTAGGTGTAATTATTCAGGCAGTTAGTCTGGTTGCTTTTTTTATTCTTGCCAGAAGATTTTACAGGGATGAACATATAACCCGGTTGGGCAAAATGGCGCTTGCTTTTGCTCTGTTTGGCTTTGTTTTATTACCCTTACAACAGGTGTACCCTCCCGTAAGGGTGTTTTTGTACAAAGGTTTTTTCCTGCACCTGAT
>SDZZ01000600.1 GCA_004173255.1 Chitinophagaceae bacterium
GTGTAAATGGCATAAATGACCAGGCTGATGGCGAGCGAAATCAGGCCTTCCTTGTGCAACCCGCTGCCCCAGTAAAAAAAAGAAGGGATAAAAAACACACCGAGAAGTACCCACGCCCTGCGGTCGGGCAGCAGGTCATTCATGACCCGGTACAGGGCCATCGGCCCCAGGAACACGGCGTACGAGTAAAAGATCACGTTCACATAATAGTAACCACCACTGAAAATATCGAAGATGGAAATAAATTTGACAAACACGTTTGATTTCAGGTCGTTCCAGTAGGATTGCTCGGACCCGAAGAAGTTGCCGAGACCATGTTCATACGGGTTATGGAACAGGTTGGTGAAATATTCGTGGGGATTGGTGCGCAGGATGTCGAATTCGGTCAGTGCCTGGTAATGGTAGTTCCATGTATCGGACATCTGCGCCAGTTCACCATAATAAATACCGATCCATCCGTAAAAAATGCCGGCAATTACTTTCAGCAGGAAAAGGATGACCAACTGGGGTTTGCTGAGTCCTGAAGCAAGGAAAAATTTCGTCCGGGTGACGAGCCATGCAAAGAAGCCCAGGTAAACTACAAACAGGAGGTACTCCAAATGGGTTGTTTTTAGCCTTGCAAAATAGCTATTTATATCTGATTTCCTTAGTTTTGCGGTTCTTCTTCAACCTCATCAGCATTTCATGGAAATAACAGTAAAGACCGCACAGGATCTCCGACTCACCGCCGAGGAATTTGAACTCATTAAACAGAAAATGGGTCGCGTTCCCAACTTCAATGAGCTCTGCGCTTTCAGTGCCATGTGGAGTGAACACTGCAGTTACAAAAATTCCATCCGCTGGCTGAAAACCTTGCCCCGCGAGGGCGGCAGGATGCTGGTGAAAGCAGGTGAGGAGAACGCGGGCCTCATGGATATCGGCGGCGACCTTGGTGTGGTGTTCAAAATCGAATCACACAACCACCCTTCGGCTATTGAACCGTTCCAGGGAGCGGCAACCGGTGTGGGCGGTATCCATCGCGATATATTCACCATGGGTGCACGCCCGATCGCATCACTCAATTCACTTCGGTTTGGTAAACTTGATTCAGATAAAACACAGCACCTGCTGTCGGGCGTTGTACACGGCATTGGTCACTATGGCAACTGTTTTGGTGTGCCAACCGTTGGTGGTGAAATCTATTTTGACCAGTGTTACCATACCAACCCGCTGGTAAATGCGATGAGCGTGGGTATTGTAAAGGCGGGTAAAACCGTTTCCGCTACCGCACTCGGTGAAGGAAACCCCGTTATGTTTGTTGGCAGCGCCACAGGCAAGGACGGAATCGGCGGGGCCTCGTTTGCCTCAGCCGATATTACGGCCGAAAGTGCACAGGACCTGCCGGCCGTGCAGGTGGGTGATCCGTTCCAGGAAAAGAAATTACTGGAGGCCTGCCTGGAAGTGATTGAAACGGGGGCTGTGGTTGGCATGCAGGATATGGGTGCAGCCGGTATCATCTGCAGCACCGCCGAAATGAGTGCAAAAGGACAGGTGGGTATGCGCATCGACCTCGATAAGGTGCCCGCCCGCCAGCAAAATATGAAAGCATGGGAACTGCTCCTGAGCGAAAGCCAGGAAAGGATGCTGCTGGTGGCACAGAAGGGAAGGGAAGCAGAGGTAACGGAAGTGTTTGCGAAATGGGACCTTCCCTGTTCGGTGATCGGTGAAGTAACCACCGACGGCCAGCTGAACTTCTATATGGATGGTGTACTGGAAGCATCATTGCCGGCGGAAGAACTGGTATTGGGCGGAGGTGCACCACAATATGAACGCGAGTACCGTGAACCGGCCTACTTCAGTGAAATCAAAAAATTCGACCATAGCGCCATACCCGTTGCAGAAGACCTGAAGGCCGTGGCGGAGCAACTGATCGTATTACCTTCCATTGCTTCAAAACGATGGATCTATAACCAGTACGACAGCATGGTGGGAACAGTCAACACCGCTACCAATGCGCCCTCCGACGCACCGGTGGTATTGGTTAAAGGAACCAGCAAAGGCCTGGCAGTAACCACTGATTGTAACAGCCGGTACGTTTTTGCCGATCCATATAAAGGAGCCATGATTGCGGTGAGTGAAGCGGCAAGGAATATTGTGTGCAGCGGCGGACTGCCACTGGGAGTTACCAACTGCCTCAACTTCGGTAATCCGTACGACCCCGAAGTTTACTTCCAGTTTGTACAGGCTATCAAAGGGATGGGTGAAGCCTGCGTGAAATTTGACACACCGGTAACAGGTGGTAACGTAAGCTTCTACAACCAGAATCCCGA
>SDZZ01000601.1 GCA_004173255.1 Chitinophagaceae bacterium
CGACTTCATGGCGCGGGTAAATGTTTCCGTTCCGAGGGTTGCCTGCAGGTTACGCATCCATTCGCTGGTTTTGAAATAGGCGATCAGTCCATAGTTTGCGTTAGTGAGTGAATCGGACGTGGTATTGATTGCCTGGTCACGTTTTTCGGCAGCGCGTTGTTCAAAGTAGCTGCGTTCAGTTGAGGTGTATCCGGGGTAGTTGATACTGGCGTACAGGTTTTCGTAATAGGTATTCAGACCTTCATCCATCCACGGATACTGTCGTTCGTTGCTGGCCAGTGCACCGTAGAACCAATTATGTCCGATTTCGTGGAGGATGGTCAGTTCCAGTTCGACGGGGTTGGCCATTGGTGCAATGGAGGTGATGGTCGGGTATTCCATCCCGCTCCCAAAACTTTCCGGCCCCTGCACCACGCTGCAAACATCATAGGGATAATCGCCCAGGTGTGTGGAATAAAACACCAATGCGCTCTTGGCGTAGGACATGGCATTTTTCCATTGGTCACCGTGTTGCGGGGTGTAGTAGATATTAACGTCAATAATTTTCCCGGAGGGTAAACGGCAGCTGTCCTGTTTAACGATGAAGCGTTTGTCTGCAAAAAAAGCGAAGTCGTGGATATTGTTTTCGCTGAAATGGATGGTTTTGGTAGCAGCATCTGATTGCGGAAACAGTTGTATGGTTTTTTTTACCTGGCCCGATTTGGTTTTGACTTTGGTAACGATCGGTTGCCAGGAGTAATCGACTCTTGATCGCAGGAATTTGAATTCCTGGTAGTCCGGATCCATGTTGCCTGTGGCAGCGATTACGTAGTTGGATGGCGTGGTGATGCTGACGGTGTAGGTACCGAATTCACTGAAGAATTCACCCTGGTCCAGGTAGGGCATTGGGTGCCATCCGTTGCGATCATATACTGCCGGTT
This sequence comes from Chitinophagaceae bacterium, assembly GCA_004173255.1. Classification (GTDB taxonomy): domain Bacteria; phylum Bacteroidota; class Bacteroidia; order Chitinophagales; family Chitinophagaceae; genus JBEVJC01. The sequence continues at coordinate 921 of SDZZ01000601.1, forward strand.
TGGGAAACCACTGCGTGGCCTGGTATGATTGGCCATCATGTCCGCCGCGGCTGACGTTAAAAGGTAGTTTTACATGGAACGGGGTAGTGATCAGTATTTGTGCACCGGGTGCAAGCGGGGTGGGCAGGATGAGCCGGGTGATGTCAATGTAGTTGGGATGGTCTTCCGTTTCGGCTGATGCCCCGTCGACTTTAAAATCAAGCCGGTTGATGTAACCTTTCCCGTTTTCATCCGAAAAATAAAAAGAGGTATTGCCGTTTTCGAGCAGCTGGTCGCTGAATGCGGTCTGGTCATTTTTATATGCGTTTGGCCACAGGTGGAACCAGATAAAATGAAGAGTGTCGGGAGAATGGTTGATATACTGGATGCGGGCAACGCCATCGAGGGAGTGGTCATTGTCGTTAAGGGTCACGCTCATGTTGTAGTTCACTTCCTGCTGCCAGTAATTCTGGGCGGAAGCGTTTTTCAGCAGGCAGGCGGTCAGGACGAAGATCAGCAGATACTTCAAATCAATGGTTTCCGTAAAAATACCCCAAGGTTTCTGGAATGTCAAACCGGAGTTGGGGGGAAATTGGCAATGACCCGCTGTTCAGTTTCGAACGGAATGACCAGCCAACACAGGAGTAGGCAAACCTATTTTCCCTTACCGGAGAAAATGATGCGCAATGTGTGAAGCATGATCTTGAAATCGAGGATCAGTGAGATGTTCTCCACGTACAGAAGGTCAAACTTGCTGCGCTCAGCCATCTGTTCTACGTTTTCGGCATATCCGAATTGAACCATGCCCCAGGAGGTGAGACCGGGTTTCACTTTCAGCAGGTATTTATAGTAGGGTAGCTGGGCAATCAGCTGGTCGATGTAAAAGCGTCGTTCGGGTCGTGGCCCTACCAGGCTCATGTCCCCTTTGAGGATGTTGAGCAATTGGGGCAGTTCATCAAAACGCCACTTCCTCATCACCTTTCCCCATTTGGTGATGCGGGGGTCGTGGTCCGATGAAAGTGCCGGTCCATGCGCCTCTGCGTTTTTTACCATGGACCTGAACTTATACATGGTGAATGGTTTTCCCTTGTAACCAACCCGCTCCTGCGAGTAGAAGATGGGACCTTTGGAGGAGAACCATACGCGGATGGCGAAATAAACCAGGAAAGGTAACAGCAGCATAAATGCGAACAGCGAGAAGACCACGTCGATAAACCGTTTTACATGTTGTTGCCACTCCGGCAGCAGGTCTGTTTTCACGGTGATCAAAGGGGCGCCCATTACGCTGATGGTTTTGACAGAACCGGAAAGGATGTCCATGATATCGGGCTGGATCTGGATCTCCACATCTTTTTCGCTCAGGCGGCTGACCAGGTTTTCCAGGTGCGGATGTTCGGTCCGTTCCATAG
>SDZZ01000602.1 GCA_004173255.1 Chitinophagaceae bacterium
GCTTAAGAATAAGCTCTATAACTACCTGATCGAAAACAACCCTGATTTGCTACTGCAATTGCAGGAAGAAAAGAAAGTAGATAGTTATCTGGAGGATAAGATTGCCAGCATCGATAAAATGATCTGGCAGCTACAAGAGGACGAAGCCCCGGCTTATGTCATCGAAGAAATCTGCATGGATTCCCTGACAGAAGAACTCCGTCCCTCCAGGTTTCTTTTCATCTGCTCCGTACTGCAAAGTGATTTTCCGGAGGAATACCAACGCCTACAGGAAAACGGAACCCTTACTTATGAGGCAGTCAACCTGATTGCAGAATGCAAGCCTATTCTGGAAGCGGAAAACTTCTCCGAAGCTTCTACCGACGACCCCGCCAACCGCTCTACAGCTATAGCACTGATTCAATCTTACCTAACCAACCGTTCCTGATTTTTATGGCTTACCAGCCCGGATTTTGTGTAAGGTTTGTATTCAACTCGCGTTCGCGTTGGGGCACCGGCCACAGGTAATGGCGGGCCGGATCGAATGTGCGAAGCTGCGCGCGGATAAATCCATTGTCAACCGACGGGTCTTCAAACTGCGCACCATGTGCCCATCCGTTCATCACTGTTTCAGCGATTCCCCAGCGACGGATGTCATCGATGCGAAGACCTTCCATGGCAAACTCAGCACGACGCTCATTGCGGATAATCTCTGTCAGGTCGCCGGTTGCAGGAAACTCCAGCGCACCGGGGTCTGTGAAACCTGCGCGCTGGCGAATGGGGCGTACCGTTACATTCCAGACATCAGCGTTCATTTGTCCCAGCGACTGTTTTGCTTCAGCATACATCAGCAGCACTTCGGCCCAGCGGATCATGATCAGGTTAAGTCCGGAATTGAATCCGGCCACAGCGGTAGGATCGTAATATTTTTTCCAGTAATACCCGGTTGCAGTACCCTGTCCGGATGGTTTGTATTCATCCGGCGCAGCAGGGTTCGGATCAGTACCTGGTTTGATATATATGGTTCTTGCGACGCCATCGGCCCCGGTAAACGTACCGCGGTCGTACACAATGGTTGCATCGAGCCTCGGATCGCGGCCTGCATAGGGTGTTGCCGCACTGTAACCCGAACCGGCATCGGTGATGGGTTTGCCATTCAGCATCACATAACTGTTGACCAGCTCCTGGGTCGGTGCCATATTGTTACCCCTGGCACCAGCCGAGATCGGGACAAAATCGATATGTTCACCCCAGGTACGAACGCTGGGCACATACTGCAGGTCGAGCACCACTTCACTGTTATATTCGTTGGCCGGGCTGAATATACCGGTGTACGACGGGAACAGGGAATAGGTTCCATTGACAGCCTGGTCAGCCATCAGTTGCTCACAGGCAGTAACCACCTCGGCCATCCGGTTCCCTTCATACAGTAATACCCGCGCCTTCAGCGCTATGGCAGCACCGCGTGTGATACGACCGCGGTCGCCGGTGGCATACTGCGTATTGGCGGGAAGGATGGCCGCAACTGCATCGAGTTCCGACAGGATGAACTGCAGCACATCCGCTTTTGGCGTACGCGAAACTTCCTTTGCTTCATCCGGTGTGGGGTCAGTTACCAGCAACGGCACATCGCCCCACTTGTTCATCAGTTTGAAGTAGTGGAAGGCGCGGATAAACCGGACCTCTGCTTTCATCCTCTCCTTTACGGCCGTTTCTATTTCCGCGGTCTGGTCCGCATTTTCCAGGAAAATATTTTCCGCCTTGATACCGGTGTAGTAGTAACCCCAGTCATTTTCAAAACGCGAGAGCGTGGGCGTAAAATTACCGCTGGCAATCTGGTCCTGGAAACCCGAACTGATCCCCAGCCTGGTATAAGCGTTATCACTCAGTGCCTCATCATAAAAGAAAAGGCCGCTGGTATATAATCTTGAATAGATGTTGTTGAGAGCATTGTTGACGTTGGCTCCCGATTTCCAGAATGTCAATTCCGTGTACCGGTCAGTCGGCGCCAGATCCATCTTTTTACATCCGGTTGCCGCAACCAGCAGCAACAAGGCAAAAGGGATTTTTTTATATAGGTTGTTAAACATAATACCTGGTTTGCTTAGTTAAAAAGTAATGTTGATGCCGCCACCATAAAATACCGGCAAAGGATAAGCACGGCCGCTATTGGCACCCGCATCAATGCCGGTCCGGTTTCCAAACTCGGTGTTTTCCGGATCGATGAAATTGAGTTTCGACAATGTTGCAAGGTTCTGGCCGGTGAGATAAATCCTTGCGCCTTTCATACCGGTCTTCTGCAGCACCGCGGCAGGTAAATTGTAACC
>SDZZ01000603.1 GCA_004173255.1 Chitinophagaceae bacterium
AGAGGGAATAGACCCGATGAAGCCTTAGCAACCCTTTAAACTTTTAAAGAAGGTGCTAAATTCTACCAAGCAACCGCGCGGATAGATAACACACGAAATACTCTCCCGGGTATTTCCCCCTCCATTTTTGATGACATGATGTTAGTAAAGTACAGGCAGTTTTGGCAACCCCGAAACAGCAACACTTAACCTGTAACTCAAAAACATGTCTAAAATACACGAAGCTTTAAAAAAACGCATACTCGTTCTCGACGGCGCCATGGGTACTATGCTGCAGCGTTACAATTTCTCTGAAGCCGACTTTCGCGGGGAGCGTTTTAAAGATTTTCCGCACTCGCTTAAGGGCAACCACGACCTGCTTTCGCTTACCCAGCCGCACGCCATCCGTGAGATACATTGGCTATACTTTGAGGCAGGTGCCGATATCGTTGAGACCAACACTTTTTCGGGTACCACTATCGGTATGGCCGATTACCACTTGGAGGATTTTGTATACGAGCTGAACTACGAATCGGCACGAATTGCCCGCGAAGCGGCAGATGAATTCACCGCTAAAAACCCTGACAAACCCCGATTTGTAGCCGGATCCATCGGGCCAACGAACCGAACGGCAAGCATGAGCCCCGATGTGAACGATCCGGGTTTCCGCGCGGTAACGTTCGACGGCCTTCGTATCGCCTACCGTGAGCAGGTTAAGGCACTTATAGACGGCGGTGTAGACATAGTTTTGGTTGAAACCATCTTCGATACGCTAAATGCGAAAGCCGCGCTCTATGCAATTGAAGAAATAAAAGAAGAAATGGGGCTTGATATCCCGATAATGGTGAGTGGTACTATTACCGATGCATCAGGGCGCACGCTTTCCGGGCAAACAGTAGAGGCATTCCTGATATCCATTTCGCATATTCCGCTGTTAAGTATTGGCTTCAACTGTGCCCTGGGTGCCGACCAGTTAAAGCCCTACCTGAAACGCCTGGGGCACAACACGACGCTTAATATCTCAGCACACCCTAACGCAGGTTTGCCCAATGCTTTCGGGCAGTACGACCAGACACCTGAAGAGATGCGGTCGCTCATCAAAGAATATCTCGACGATAATTTGGTAAACATCATCGGCGGATGCTGTGGTACCACACCCGAGCACATACGGCTAATTGCAGATTTGGTTGGCAATAATCCCCCTTTGGGGGCTGGGGGGACTGATACGAAGCAAAGGCCTCTTGTCCTCTCCGGCCTGGAGCCATTATTCGTCACTCCCGAAAGTAATTTCATCAATATCGGTGAACGTACCAATGTAACCGGCTCGCGTAAATTTCTCCGGCTGATAAAAGACGGAAAATATGATGAAGCACTGGAAGTTGCAAGGGCTCAGGTAGATGGAGGCGCGCAAATTATCGATATTAACATGGACGAAGGAATGCTGGATGGCGTCGAAGCCATGACAACATTCCTCAACCTGATTGCCGCCGAACCGGATATTTCACGGGTACCCGTAATGATCGACAGTTCTAAATGGGAAATAATTGAGGCGGGGTTAAAGATTACCCAGGGGAAAAGTGTGGTCAACTCCATCAGCCTGAAGGAAGGGAAGCAGAAATTTTTGGAGCAGGCCAAAAAGATAAGGCGCTATGGTGCTGCGGTTATCGTCATGGCTTTTGATGAAACCGGGCAGGCCGATACCTACAAGCGCCGTATTGAGATATGCAGACGCTCTTATGACCTTTTAGTTACCGAAGCTAATTTCCCGCCGCAGGACATCATATTCGATCCTAATATTTTTCCGGTCGCAACGGGTATGGAAGAACACCGCAGTAACGCACTCGACTTTTTCCGCGCCACAAAATGGATACGTGAAAACCTGCCCCATGCCAATATAAGCGGCGGGGTGAGCAATGTTTCCTTTTCTTTTCGGGGCAATGATAAGGTGCGGGAGGCAATGCACTCGGCATTCTTGTACCACGCGATTCAGCATGGCATGACGATGGGCATCGTTAACCCTGAAATGCTGGAAGTGTATGACGATATTCCAAAAGACCTTTTGGAACACGTGGAGGATGTATTGCTCAACCGCCGCGATGATGCTACAGAACGACTTTTGACTTTCGCCGAAAATGTAAAAGGTGCGGATTCCCCTCATTCCAGGAAAGGAGCCGGAGGCGAAGCCGAATGGCGCTCATTGCCAATACAGGAGCGGCTTACGCACTCGCTCGTTCGCGGGCTTGACGAATTTATAGAAACCGATATCGAGGAAGCACGGGTACAGGCTGGCAAACCTATCGATGTGATAGAGATCTATCTTATGAAC